>NZ_RAWC01000105.1:0-29325 GCF_003611685.1 Corallococcus sp. CA049B
GGTGGGGGAGATCAGGAGCGGGGGGTGAGCAGCGTGTCCGGTGCACGGGGACCGGCGGCGCTGGCCCGGGCGATGGCGATGGTGAGGCGGTAGGCGGTCTGATCCAGGTCGGCCGCGTGCAGCACCAGCTCTCCGTAGGTCCGGCGCGCGAGGAGCAGGTCCTGCAACGCCGCGCCTCCGGCCTTCACCGCCGCGTCCAGGCGCTGCACCACGCCTTCGGCCAGCGGCAGCGTCTGGGTGTGGAGCTTCTGCCGGCGCTCCTGCACGGAGCGCAGCTGTTGGTTCAGCGTGTCCGTTTCGCGTGAGGCCTGGGCCGTGAGCAGCTCCCGCGCGGCCTTCGCGGACTGGACGCTCGCGCTGGCGGCGTGCGCGTCCGCCTGACCGTGGTCGAAGAGGGGGAGCGGAATCGACAGGCCCACGAAGAGGGAGTTCTTCTGGTTGCCGGAGATCATGAACTGGTCTCGCGTGTAGCCAGCTCGCACCGTCGGATCCGGAATCCAGCGGCGCTGCGCCAAAGTCAGCGAGGACCGCGCGGAGTCCTCCTGCGCGCTCAGGGCCCGCAGGTCCGGCCGGGACTCGATGGCGGCGGGGGCGGGCGCACGGGCGAGCCTCGTCTGGAGGAAGGACATCGCCCGCTCGTGGCTTCCGAACGGCTCACACGGGATGCCCGCGAGCCGCGCGCAGGCGAGCAGCGCGTCCGTGAGCCTCACGCGCTCCTCTCCCAGCGACGTCTCCAGCGACTGCGCCTCCAGCGTGGAGCGGTCCACGTCCAGGCCCGCGGCGTCGCCGTGCTGCTGCCTGGCGCGTTGCAGGTCCGTGAGCTTCAGCGCGTCGTCGGTGAGCCTCGTCAGCTCCGCGATGCGCACCTCCGTGGCAGCCACCTCCGCCGCCCGCTCCAGCACGTCGTACGTGCGGGCCCTCAGCGCGGCGTGCACGTCCAGCGTGGTGGCGGACAGCGCCGCCTTCGCCGCGTCCTGACGCGGGCCCCGCTTGCCCAGCTCCACCAGCTCCGACACGCCCACGACGTAGTTGGGCACGTCGTCCAGGCGGCGCAGGCCCGGCGGGTTCGTGGCGCCGATGGGGATGGTGTTCATCGACACGTCCAGCTCCGGGTTGGGCAGCAGGTGCGTGCGCTGGTGATCCGCTCGCGACGCCGCGAGGCGGGCGCGGTCATCCGCGAAGTCCGCGGAGTGCTCCCAGAGCAGCTCCGCCAGACCGTCGTCGTCCGGCAGGGTGGAGAGCAGCAGCGTGGCGGGGGAGGTGGGGTGCTGCTCGGCACCGGCGGTGAGGCCGACCAGGGTGCCCAGGGCGATGAGTGCGGGGAGGGAACGGCGCAAGCGGCAGGCTCCGGTGAGAATCCGGAGGAGCCCCTTCGCAAGCCGTGTGCCCGGCCTGGCCCCAGCAAATCCGCGCGGATGCGACGCCGCGCGGCTTCAAAATCCTTTCATCGCCCGCGACTTCAAAATCCTTTCATCGCGGGCACTGCAAATCGCTTCAGGTGTCGCCCAGGCGCTTGAGGAAGGTCGGATAGGACAACCCGAGCGCCTTCGCCGCCTCCATGCGCCGGCCGCCCAGCCGCTCCAGGACCCAGCGCACGTAGGCCTGCTCCAGGTCCTCCATGGGCACGGGCTCCGTCACGCTGAAGGCCCCCGGCGGTACGGTGCCCGGCGCCTCCACCTTCACCGCGCCGCTCACGGAGGGCGTGCCGCCAAGCACCTCCAGCTCCAGCTCCGGTCCGGGCTCCAGCACCAGCGCCCGCTCCAGGATGTTGCGCAGCTCGCGCACGTTGCCCGGGAACGCATAGGCCCCAAGCCTCGCGCGGGCCTTCGCTCCCAGGCTGACGTCGCGCCGGCCCAGCTCGCGGCCCAGGTCCGCGAGCATCCCTTCCGCCAGCGGGAGGATGTCCTCGCGCCGCTTGCGCAGCGGGGGGATGTCGATGCGGAACACGCCCAGGCGGAACCAGAGGTCCTCGCGGAAGTTGCCGCCCGACATCTGCTTCGGCAGGTCCCGGTTGGTGGCGGCCACGATGCGCGCGGTGCTCGTCTGCTCCGTGGTGCCGCCCAGCCGGCGGAAGCGCCCCGAATCCAGGAACGTCAGCAGCTTCGCCTGGAGCGGGAGCGGCAGCTCGCCCACTTCATCCAGGAAGAGCACGCCGCCGTGGGCCACCTCCACCAGCCCGCGCCTCGCGGTGCGCGCATCCGTGAAGGCGCCCTTCTCGTGGCCGAAGAGCTCGCTCTCCACCGTCTGCTCGGGCAGCGCCGCGCAGTTGATGTGCACGAAGGGCGCGCCGCCGTCCTTCGACGCGAGCGCGTGCAGGTGCCGGGCGAGCTGCTCCTTGCCCACGCCCGTCTCGCCCAGCAGCAGCACCGGGCTTCGCGGCGACGCGGCGATGCGCTCCAGCATCGCGAACACCCGCTGCATGGCGGCGGACGTGGGGGGCACCAGACGGCGGCGGCCGGACAGCTCCGCCTCCGCCGTCTCCAGGCGGTCCCTCAAGCGGCTCGCGTCCACGGCCCGGCGCGCGCGCAGCACCAGGTCCGCCAGCTCCACGGGCTTGGCCAGGTAGTCCGCCGCGCCCGCTCGCACCGCGTCCACCGCGCTGGCGATGTCCCCGTGCGCTGTCACCATCACCACCGCCACGCCGGGCGCGTGCGCCTTCAGCTCGGGCAGGAACGCGAGCCCGTCTCCGTCCGGCAGGCGGCGGTCCAGCACCAACAGCACGGGCGTGGCCTTCGCCAGCGACGCGCGGGCTTCGTGCAGCGAGTGCGCCACCGTGAGGCTGAAGCCCTCGCGTTGCAGCGCCACCGCCGCGACGGTGGAGAAGGCGCGGTCGTCATCCACCAGGAGGACGGGGAGGCTCATGGCCGGGGCGCTCGGGGAAGGAGGAGGAGGAAGCGGCTGCCGTCGGGGAGGCGCTCGAAGGTGAGCTGTCCGCCCTGATGTTCCAGCGCCTGGCGCGTCATGGCCAGCCCCAGGCCGATGCCCTTGGGCTTGGAGGTGTGGAAGGGCTCGAAGAGGTGTCCCTCCACGTCCAGCGGCGGCCCGCCCCCGTTGTCCTCCACCGTCACCACCGCGGCGTCCGCGTCCAGGCGGGCTCGCACGCGCACCAGGGGCTCGGTCACCTTGCCCAGGTCCTTGGCCGCCACCGTGGCCTCCATCGCGTTGCGCACCAGGTTGTCCAGCGCGGTGGTGAGGAGCAGCGGGTCGCAGGACAGGGGCGCCGCGTCCGGGGGCACGTCCACGTCCACGCGCACCTCGCCCGCCTCCGGCAGCGAGCGCAGGCCCTCCACCACGTCACGCACCAGCTGCGACAGGTTCACGTCCACGCGGCGCACGACGGGCGGCTTGCCGAAGTTGAGCAGCGACGTGGCCAGGTGGGCCAGCCGGTCGATCTGCCCGTGCAGCGTGCGCACCACGAGCCCGCCCTCGCCCTCCGGAGAGACGAGGCCGGTGGCCGCCTTGAGGCCGTTGAGGGAGTTCTTCACCTCGTGCGCGATGAGGCTGGCGGCGCTGCCCAGCGCGGCCATCTTCTCCTGACGGGCGGAGCGCGATTCGACCTCGCGGAACAGGCCGTAGACGCGGCGCCAGTGGACGGTGAAGAGCACCAGCGTGCCCACCTGGAGCAGCGCCAGCACCAGCAGCTGCACGAGGAAGCGGTCGCGCAGCCCGGACAGCAGCGCTGTTTCATCCGCGGCGAGCACCAGGTGCAGCCCCGTGCCGGGCACGGGCGTGGCGGTGAGGAAGGTCTCCGGCATCGCGTCCAGCGACGGGGGCCGGACGCCCTCGCGGATGAAGTCGCGCAGCTCCCCGGACGCTCGCGACACGTTGGCCCACGAAGGCGGAGCGCTCGGCAGGAAGAGGTCTCCGGAGGCGTTGAGGACGAGCAGCTCCAGGTCGTCGCTCAGGGGCCGTCCGCCCGGCAGCGCCGTCCCCGTGTCCAGCAGGCCCGCGAGCACCGCCGTGGTCTGGCCCTCGCGGACCACCGGGACCGCGACGACGAAGAGGGACGCGCCCGGCGCGATGGCGTCCACCACGGACGTCTGGCGCGCGAGCACCTGCTGGAACCAGGGACGCGTGGCGAAGCCGCCCCGGGCCTGCGCCTCGTCGATGGGCGGGTCGCTCCAGCGCAGCTTGCCCTGCGCGTCCAGCACCATCACGCCCGCGTGGAAGAGGCCCGCGCGGGGCGTGGTGAGGTCCTGGAGGTCCTCGGTGGGCAGCTCGCGCTTCACGTCCGGGCCCACGCCTTCGGACACGCGCAACAGCTCCGTCTGGAGCAGCTTCAGGTGCAGGCCCAGCGCCTCCGCGTAGACGCGGGCCTCGCGCGTCATGCGGGACTGGAACTCCGCACGGGCTCCGGCGACGTCACTGCGGTAGGAGAGCAGCGGCCCCGCGACGGCGACCGCGCCCAACAACACCAGGCCCGCGACGACGGAGCGGACGAACTGCCGCTCCGCCTGGGCGAGCCCGGGCCGGCCCGAAGGCGCGGCCGGCCTCTCAGGCGCTGAGCTTGGTGGCACCCGCGCTCTGGGACAGCTTGTCGGTGAGGTACTGCCCGGAGAAGCACGCGGTGCAGTAGGTGCTCCGCTTCGGGTCGTCCACCGCGGTGCCCAGGCCCTCCAGCGACAGGTAGCCCAGGGAGTCGGCCGTCACGTACTTCGCGATCTCCTCCGTGGTGTGGCTGGCCGCGATGAGCTCCGTGCGGCTGGGCGTGTCGATGCCGTAGTAGCAGGGCCACTGCGTGGGCGGCGACGAGATGCGCAGGTGCACCTCCACGGCGCCCGCGGCCTTGAGCATCTTCACGATCTTGCGGCTGGTGGTGCCGCGCACGATGGAGTCGTCCACCACCACCACGCGCTTGCCCTTGAGCACCTGGCGCACGGCGGACAGCTTCAGCTTCACGCCGAAGTGGCGGATGGACTGCTGCGGCTCGATGAAGGTGCGGCCCACGTAGTGGCTGCGGATGAGGCCCACGTCGTAGGGGATGCCGCTCGCCTGCGAGAAGCCGATGGCCGCGGGCACGCCGGAGTCCGGCACCGCGATGACCAGGTCGGCCTCCGCGGGCTGCTCGCGCGCCAGCTGCATGCCCAGGCGCTTGCGCACCTCGTACACGCTGCTGCCGAAGAGCACCGAGTCCGGCTTGGCGAAGTAGACGTGCTCGAAGATGCAGCGGCCCAGCCGCGCAGCGGGCTTGAAGGGCATGCTGGTGCGCAGCACGCCGTTCTCGATGACGACCAGCTCGCCGGGCTCCAGCTCGCGGACGATCTCCGCTTCGATGAGATCCAACGCCGTCGTCTCGCTGGCGAGCACGTACGCGCCTTCCTTCATCTTGCCCAGCACCAGCGGCCGGAAGCCGTTGGGGTCGCGCACCGCGATGAGCTTGTCCTCGGTGAGGAGCAGGATGCTGTACGCGCCCTCCACCCGGCGCAGCGCCTCCACGAGGCGCGCCTCGAAGGTGGGCTGCTTGGAGCGGGCGAGGAGGTGCATCACCACCTCCGTGTCCGCGTCCGACTGGAACAGCGCGCCTTCCGCCTCCAGCTCCGCCTTGAGCTCCACCGCGTTCACGAGGTTGCCGTTGTGCGCGATGGAGAACTGGCCGCCCGCGTAGTTCACGAACAGCGGCTGGGCGTTCTTGATGCCGCTGCCGCCCGCCGTGCTGTAGCGCACGTGGCCGATGGCCGCCTTGCCGGGGAGCCCTTCAATCACCGGCGCGGTGAAGATGTCGGCGACCAGGCCCATCTGCCGGTGCGCGCGCAGGGTGTCCCCGTCGGACGCGACGATGCCGGCGGACTCCTGTCCGCGGTGCTGCAGGGCGTGCAACCCCAGGTACGTCAGGTTGGACGCCTCTCCGTGACCCACGATTCCGAAGATGCCGCACATGGCGCGCTGCCTTACCCCTTTCGACCGCGAAGCGGAACAGGAACGCACGCCTTGAAGGTGGGTATTCCACCATCAGCCGACGTCGGCCCTTGTAGGCCAGGCAAGGTGCCGTTGCCCGAAAGGTAGGAGCCGCCTGGAAGCGCCGAGGGGTTACGCTGCCCCCGGCATGTCCTCTTCCCGGCGCTCCTTCCTCCGCCCCTTGCTGCCCTTCGCCTTGCTAACGGCCGGGGCCGCCTACGCGCTTGCCTCCTGGAACTGGTGCGGGAGGTGGGAGGAGCGCACGCCCGAGGTGCTGTCACAGGTGCGTGGCGAAGGCCCCCTGCGCGCGGGCGCGGCGAAGGTGGCCCTCTCCCCGCCCTATCCGGTGGTGGTGGCGGGCTACGTCCCACCCCGCCCGGAGGCGAGCCAGGCCGAGCTCCCCCTCCATGCGAGGGCCCTGGTGCTGGAGGCCGGTGGCGCGCGCGTGGGCGTGGTGTCGCTGGAGCTGCTCCTGGTGACGCCGGAGATCACGGCCAAGGTGCGCGAGCGCGCCGCGAAGGCCGGGGTGAAGGAGGTGCTGGTGGTGGCCACGCACACGCACTCCTCGTTTGGAGGCTACGACGCGCGGTGGGCGGCCCAGCTCTCCGGCACGGGGCGCTACCGGGCGGCGTCCGTGAACGCGGCGGTGGAGGGCGCGAGCGAGGCGCTGGAGAAGGCCGCGGCCTCCATGAAGGACGTGACCCTGGAGGTGGGCGGCGCGGCGGACGCGGGGCTCGTCCATTCCCGCTCCGGTGGGGATGCCCCGGACGGCCAGCTCACGCGGGCGGTGTTGCGCGGAGCGGAGGGGCCCGTGGCGGAGGTGCTGGTGTTCGCCGGCCACGCCACGCTCATTCCCCGGCAGCGGGGGCTGTTGGATCCGGACTTCCCGGGCCGGCTGAGCGCGCTGCGCGAGGAGGCGGGCGGTGGCGTCACGCTGTTCGTGCAGGGCAGCGAGGGCAACGCGACCGTGTCCTTCAACGAAGGGCAGGGCCCCGAGCGCGCCCTGGGCTTCGCGCGCAAGCTGTCGGCGCTGGCGGACGGGGCGGCCCCGGCGTCCGTGGAGGCGCCGGTGCGGCTGGCGTTCGCGCGCGTCCAGACGGCGCTGCCCCGGCCGGACGCGTCGCGGCTGGTGCCCGCCTTCACCCGCGCGGCGGGGGACAACTTCCTGTGCGGTTCGTCACCGCGCGAGGCGGAGGTGGACGCGCTGGCGCTGGGGCCCCTGGAGCTCTTGTCCATTCCGGGTGAGCCCACCGTGGGCGCGGGCCGGGCGCTGGCGGACCTCACCGGGGCCACGCACGTGCTGGGGCTCGCCAACGGCTACGTGGGCTACCTGGACACGCCGGAGCGGGTGCGCGAGGGGCAGGGCGAGTCCCGGCGCCAGTACTTCGGTCCCGCGCTGCTGGAGCGCCTGGGCACGGCCGCGCGCGTGGCCTCCGGCGCGGTGGGCTTCTCCCCCAACAAGTAGGCGCGGCGAAGGCCCGCCTGCCCGCCTGCCCCGCGGACCTCCTGACATCCGGCGGCCCTGGGGCCGCACCGTCGCTGACGGAGGGCCCGCTGCCTACCTTGGTCCTCGGAGCGTCTTCGCGACACAGGGGGCACGGGATGAGGTGGGAAGGCGGACGGCGCAGCTCGAACATCGAGGACCGGCGGGGGGGAGGCTTCGGACGCCCGCTCGCGGTGGGCGGTGGCGCCGCGTCACTGGTGGTGGCCCTGCTGGTGATGCTGCTGGGCGGCGACCCGTCCGACGTGCAGATCGGCACGCGCACCTCTCCCTATTCGCAGCCGGGCACGGGCGGCTCCGGGAACGTGGATCCGCGGCAGGAGGAGCTGAAGGACTTCGCCTCCGTCGTGCTCGCGGACACCGAGGACACCTGGCCCGGCCTGCTGGAGCCCCAGGGCGTGCGCTACGTGCAGCCGCACATGGTGCTCTTCTCGGACGCGGTGCAGTCCGCGTGCGGCATGCAGGAGAGCGCGGTGGGGCCCTTCTATTGTCCGGGCGACCAGAAGGTGTACCTGGACCTGGGCTTCTTCGACGAGCTGGAGAGCCGCTTCGGCGCGCCGGGTGACTTCGGCCGCGCGTACGTCATCGCGCATGAGGTGGGGCACCACGTGCAGAACCTGCTGGGCGTCTCCCGCAAGGTGCAGTCCCTGCGCAACCGCGTGAGCGAGGAGCAGGCCAACCAGCTCTCCGTGCTGACGGAGCTCCAGGCGGACTGCTTCGCCGGCATCTGGGCCCACCACGCGCAGAAGGAGCGCAACATCCTGGAGCAGGGGGACGTGGAGGAGGGCCTGGGCGCCGCCAGCGCCGTGGGCGACGACACCCTCCAGAAGCGCGCCCGGGGCCATGTCGCCCCCGAGTCCTTCACCCATGGCTCCGCCGCGCAGCGCATGACCTGGTTCAAGCGCGGCCTGGAGCAGGGGACGCTGGAGGCGTGCGACACCTTCAACGCCCGGCGGTAGCCAACGCGTTCAACGGCGGCGCAGCGGCTGCTGCTGCGTCCCCATGAGCGGCTGCTGGAGCTGGTACGTCCCATTCAGCGGCTGCTGGAGCTGATAGCTGCCGATGAGCGGCTGCTGGAGTTGGTAGCTGCCGATGAGCGGTTGCTGGAGCTGGTAGCTGCCGATGAGCGGCTGCTCGAGCTGATACGCGCCGGCCATCGGCTGTTCGAGCTGATACGAGCCGGCGAGGGGCTGCTGGAGCTGGTACGCCCCGGCGGGCGGCTGATAATAGTAATTGTCCCAGAACGTGTCGGCGCCGGACTCGCTTGTCAGTGATTGCCGGTCATCCAGGCTCTGCGAGTCATTGCCTTCCGGGGCGGTCACCGCTTCGTCCTGCTGCGCCAGGACCGTCATGGCCGGACCTGACGCGAGCGCCACCACCAGGGTCACCAGGGGGCCGGTGCGCATGGGCGTCCTCGTTCTTTCCGTCGCGGGAGAGGGGAACCGCGCCGCGACCTCCTCCTCAAGATGACCGCCCGGGTGGGCTGAGGGGAGCGCGGTACTCCCGCCCACGGGCCTGTCCGGGCGCCTGTCATGGGACCGTGCGTCATTCGCCTTTCGGACACATTGCGAACGATAGGCTTACCGCGTGCGCGTGCTTTTTTGAGCGGGACTAAAGGGGCGCTGCGTCAAAACACAAACGTGAAACTTGTGCTTGTCGTCAGTGTGTCTTTGCTCCGAGCATGCCGCCTTCCCGCTGCTTCGCGGGCCGCGGGCGCTTCCCCGTGGCCCATGCGGAGCGGCTTCGCGGAGGAACGACATGCCCCGTTTGCAGTGGACCCGCGCTTCGCGCGCGACCGTTCTGGCCCTGGTGGGGGCCCTCTCGCTGACCGGCTGCCCGGAGGACGAGGACAACACGCCGGACTCGGGCGTGAAAGTGGACGCGGGTACGAAGACGGACGCGGGCACGGACACGGATGCGGGCAGCGTGGACACGGGCATCCCCTGGGACGGCGGCGCCGTGGGGAGCTTCTCCTGCGAGGGCAAGGCCCAGGCGACGCTGAGCTTCGCGCCCGGCCAGGAGGAGGAGCTCCAGGACCAGGTGAACACCATGGCCGAGTGCACCACCATCCAGCTGGCGGCGGGCACGTACACCTTCGATAACGCCATCACCATCCGCCAGAAGGGCATCACGCTGGCGGGCGCGGGCAAGGGAACCAAGGGTGAAGGCACGGGCGGGGCGAGCAGCACCGTGCTGGTGTTCACCAACGCGGCGGCGAACTCCAACGGCCTGGACGTGGTGGGTGACCGCTTCACGGTGAGCGACCTGGCGGTGTGGAACGCGAAGAAGGACGCCATCCGCGTGGAGTCCTCCACCGACGTGGTGATGCGCCGCGTGCGCACGGAGTGGGCGGAGGCTGACAAGGAGAGCAACGGCAAGTACGGCCTGTACCCGGTGAAGTCCAAGTACGTCGTCATCGAGGACTGCGAGGCGTACAACGCCGCGGACGCGGGCATCTACGTGGGCCAGACGGAGTACGCCGTCGTGCGCAACAGCGTGGCGAAGCAGAACGTGGCGGGCATCGAGATTGAGAACACGAAGTACGCCTACGTGCTGGGCAACACGGCCCAGGACAACACCACGGGCCTGGTGGTGTTCGACCTGCCGGGCAACCCCATCATGGGGACGGACATCCGGGTGAAGAACAACACCATCACCGGCAACAACCGGAACAACTTCGCGTCCGTCGCGAACAGCAGCAGCACGGTGTCGCAGGTGCCGGCGGGCACGGGCACGTTCATGCTGGCGTCGCGCCGCGTGGAGCTGACGGGCAACGTCTGGGGCAACAACAACACGGTGGACGTGGCGGTGCTGAGCGGCCTCACCATCGAGCCCAACGACAAGCTGTGGGAGGCGGGCGGCTTCAACTTCGCGAGCGCGGACATCTACATCCACGGCAACACCTTCCAGGGAGGCAGCGGCGACAACGTGGACAACGGCAACCTGAGCCCGCAGCTGCGGCCCCTGGGCGCGGCGCTGGCGGCGCTCTACACCTACGGTGAGACGCAAGGCGCGAAGGGCGTGGAGCACCTGGTGTGGGACGGCGTGGACCCCTACGGCCATGCCCGCACGGAGCTGAACCCCATCAACATCTGCTTCGCCGACAACACGCTGCCCTCGGGCACCGTCAACGCCATCGCGGACCTGGACCTGGTGGCGGCGGGTCAGGCCGCGGCCACGGGCAACTTCGCGGGCGGGTGGGCCCTCACGCGGCACTACCCGGCCAACAAGGCGGAGTTCGCCTGCTCGGGCTTCAGCCCCGCGCTGACGATTGGCGACAACATCCAGTAACCGCGGTCAGGGAGCGTGACACCCATGTGGACGTCGTTCGTGAGCCCCCGTCTCTCCGTGGTGCTGCTGGCGCTGTCGCTGGCGGCCTGCGGTTCCTCCGACCCGGAAGGCCCCGGGCCCACACCCGACTCGGGGACCTCCGTGCCGGATGCCGGAACGGAGGACGCGGGGGTTCCGGACGCGGGTGAGCCGGACGCGGGCCTGGATGCCGGAACGCTGGATGCGGGCGTTCCGGACGCGGGGGCTCCTCTGGCCATCCCCAACGCGCTGTCGGGCTTCGGGCTGTTCACCGGAAGCCCGGCGGACGGGGGGCTCATCCCGGTGGAGGGCAACGTGCCCTACACGCTGTCCACGCCGCTGTTCTCCGACTACGCGGTCAAGTCACGCACCCTCTACATCCCCCCCGGCAAGACGGCGCACTACGCACCCGTGGACGCGCTGGACCTGCCGGTGGGGACGCTCATCACGAAGACGTTCGCCTTCCCGGCGGACATGCGGAGTCCGGACCAGGACGTGCGGCTCATCGAGACGCGCGTCCTGGTGCACCAGCCCTCCGGTTGGGAGGCGTGGCCGTACGTCTGGAACACGGAGCAGACGGAGGCCACGCTGGCCACCGGCGGCCGTGTGCGCGACGTGACGTTCCTCGACTCGGAGGGGGAGTCCCGGTCGTTCCGGTACGCGGTGCCCTCCAAGAACCAGTGCCAGCAGTGCCACCACCTGGTGGACGCGCAGGGGACGCAGGTGATGCACCCCATTGGCGTGAAGGCGCGCTACCTGCACCGCACGAACACCTACGGCGGCGTGGAGCGCGACCAGCTGGAGTACCTGGCGTCGCTGGGCAAGCTGGACGGGCTGCCCGCCCAGGCGGAGCTGCCGAAGGCGCCGGACGCGTTCGACCCGCAGGCGGCGAACCTGGACACGCGGGCGCGCACGTACCTGGACATCAACTGCGCGCATTGCCACAACCCGAAGGGCACGGCGGGCATCACCAGCCAGCTGTTCCTCAACTTCGACAACACCAGCCTGTTCAGCCTGGGCGAGTGCAAGCGCCCGGGCTCCGCGGGCGCGGGCGTGGGCGGCGAGTTCGACATCGTCCCCGGCAAGCACGACGAGTCCATCCTCTGGTACCGGCTGCACACGGAGGAGTCCGGCAAGATGATGCCGCAGATCGGCCGGACGATTCACCACGCGGAGGGCTCTCAGCTCATCGCGGATTGGATCAACGCGATGCCCGCCAAGACGTGCAAGTAGCGCTCAGGCGGCCGGGCAGACCCTGACCTCCTCGCGGGTCCGTCGCCGCGTCGCCCTCGGCGGGACGCCCCACCTCATTGCGACCCGCTCCCTGGCCCCCTAGGCTTCTGCCCGCTTTTCCCCCAATCCAATGCCGGGAGTGCTCCCTTGAAATTCACGAGCAAGGACGTGTCGAAGCTGCTGGAGGACGTGAGCGGGTCCGAGGACCTCATCGGGTACGCCTGCGCCACGTCGTACATGAACGGCTACCAGTGGACCTGGAACGGCACCCAGTGGGTGGGCACCTACTACCCCACGCAGCTCAAGATGCCGGTGGGTGAGGACTCGTCCGGCTCCTGCTAGGCGATGTTCCAGGGTCCTGCTCCCGTGAAGGTCGCCATCGTGGACAGCGGTGTGTCGGTGGGCTTCCTTCGTGGGGCGGGGCTGTCGCTCGCCGGGGCCGCGAGCTTCACGGTGGACCGGGAGGCGCGGCGCCTGGAGTCCCGCGTCCACTCGCGTGAGGAGCTGGCGGCCTGGCGCGGCGGCGACTCCGTGTTGGAGGACCTGGAGGACTCGCACGGCCACGGCACGGCGGTGCTGAGCATCCTGCTGGAGCAGGGCCGTCCCGCTGCCGATGTCGAATGGTACGTCGCGCGCGTGCTGGACGGCCGGATGCGCGGCGATTCGCTGTGCCTGCTGGAAGCGCTGGAGTGGCTGACGCAGGACGTGCGGCCGGACCTCATCAACCTGAGCCTGGGCACCGTGGGCCGCGCCTTCGAGGCGCCCCTCACCGCGCTGCTGGACCGGGCGGTGGCGCAGGGCAGCCTGGTGCTCTGCGCCGCGGGCCCCGTATCGGGCCTGCCTTCCGGGCTGCCGTCGGTGGTGACGGTGGCGGACGCGGCCATGGCCCACGCGCTGAGGAAGGGGGACATCGTGGACCACGTCGAGGACGCGGCCACGGCGCGGCTGTATGTGGACGGCGCCTGGAGCGAGCGCCCCATCACGAGCAGCTACGCCTGTGCCCTCGCGGCGGCGCGGGTGCTGCGCGAGGGCTGTCCTCCCGGGTGGCGGCGCGCCACCGCGTCACAGCGGACGCGGTGACGTTTCTCTCCGAGTGGGGCCTCAGGCCGGGACGCGGTCGTTGTCCTTGCGGTCCCAGTGCCGGTGCTTCGCGAGCGCCTTGGCGAACGCGGTGGCCAGCGCCGCGCCGGCGCCGGCCTTGGAGCCCGCGACGATGCCGGGCGAGGCCGGGTCGATTTCACAGGCCTTGAGCATGTCCTCCGCGTCCTTGGACGCGCCCACCGTCTTGCAGTGCAGGTAGGCCTCCTGGACGAAGTGGCGCGACTCTCCGTCCTTCTTCAGCGTGGCCACGCTCGCGGCGCCGCCGGGGATGAAGACGCCGTCGTACTCCACGGAGGCCGTGGTCATGGCGCTCTTGTCCACCGGCACGTCCTTGCCGTTGGAGGCCTTCACCGTGCCCAGGCGCTTGGCGATGACCTTCAGCTGCGCGCCTCCCGCCTCCAGCTCCTTGCGCAGGGCCATCAGCTCGTCCGCGTCCACGCCGTCCGCGACGAGCACGCCAATCTTGCGCGTCTTGATGGACGGCGGCATGGCCAGCTTCATGGCCTCCATGCTCAGGGCCTTGGACGCGGGAGGGCCCTTGGGCGTGACGGGCGTGGCCTTGGGCGCGGGCAGGCCCAGCCCTTCCGCCACGGCCGACACCAGCAGGGCGTCGATCTTCGCGAAGTGCTCCAGCACGCGCTCCTGGATGGCCTTCGTCTCCACCTTGCCCAGCTCGAAGCGGCACGCGTCGATGAGGTGCTGCTGCTCCGGTTCGGACAGGCTGCGGAAGAAGAGGGCCGCCTGGCTGTAGTGGTCGTTGAAGGAGGCGGAGCGCTCGCGCACCTTCTTCCCGCTCACCTGCTCCGGGTGGTGCACGTAGCCGCCCTGCTGCTGGGAGGCGAGGAACGGGCAGCCGCCGCCCAGCGAGTTGGGGAAGTAGTTGGCGCGGCCCACGTTGCTCGTGTGCCGGCCGAAGCCGTCCTGCTGGTGGTTGTGCACCGGCGCCACCGGGCGGTTGATGGGGATCTCCGCGAAGTTCGGCCCGCCCAGGCGCGTCAGCTGCGTGTCCAGGTACGAGAAGAGCCGCGCCTGCATCAGCGGATCATCCGTGAAGTCGATGCCCGGCACGATGTTGGACACGCAGAAGGCGACCTGCTCCGTCTCCGCGAAGAAGTTGGTCGGGTTGCGGTTGAGCGTGAGCTTGCCCACCGGCTGCACCGGGACAAGCTCCTCCGGGATGAGCTTGGTCGCGTCCAGCAGGTCCACGCCCAGGGCCTGCGCGTCCTTCTCCTCCAGGATTTGAACGCCCAGCTCGTACTCGGGGAAGTCGCCCTGCTCGATGGCTTCGTAGAGGTCGCGGCGGTGGAAGTCCGGGTCCTTGCCGGCCAGCTTCTGCGCTTCATCCCAGACGAGCGAGTGCGTGCCCAGGAGCGGCTTCCAGTGGAACTTCACGAAGCGTGCGGTGTTCTTCTCGTCCACGAAGCGGAAGGTGTGGACGCCGAAGCCCTGCATCATCCGGAAGCTGCGCGGGATGGCGCGGTCGGACATGGTCCACATGACCATGTGCATGGTTTCCGGGACGAGCGACACGAAGTCCCAGAAGGAGTCATGCGCCGTCTGCGCCTGGGGAATCTCGTGGTGGGGCCCCGGCTTGGCGGCGTGGATGATGTCCGGGAACTTGATGCCGTCCTGGATGAAGAAGACGGGGATGTTGTTGCCCACCAGGTCCCAGTTGCCCTCCTCCGTGTAGAACTTCACCGCGAAGCCGCGCACGTCGCGCACGGTGTCCGCGGAGCCGCGCGAGCCCGCGACGGTGGAGAAGCGCACGAAGACGGGCGTCTTCTTGGACGGGTCCTGGAGGAACTTCGCCTTGGTGTACTTCGCCTGCGATTCGTACACCTGGAAGTAGCCGTGGGCGCCCGCGCCGCGCGCGTGGACGACGCGCTCCGGGATGCGCTCATGGTCGAAGCGGGTGAGCTTCTCGCGGAGGTGGAAGTCCTCCAGGAGCGTGGGCCCGCGGGCGCCAATCCTGAGCGAATCGTCGGTGTGCTCGACGCGGATGCCCTGGTCCGTGGTGAGGAAGTTGCCCGTGGGCTCCGAACGGTCCCGCGCGAGCTGCTGGTCCTTGCTCTGCTCATCCACGCGTACCGCGTCCGGCTGTTTCTGTGAGGTCACCGCACCGCCTCCTTCAAGGGGCGTGCAGGGTGCCGGACGCGGCGGACGCCGCACGTCTTGTGTCTCGCGTCTGGGGAGTGCAGGACGCAAGACGGCGGCTGTGTCCGGTGGCGTTCGTTCGGGACGTTGGCCAGCGAGCGTCAGGCGTCCTTCGCCAGGCGCACGAGCATCTTGCCGGTGTTGTCCCCGCGCAGCAGGCCGATGAAGGCGCCGGGGGCCTGGTCCAGGCCATCCACGATGGTGGAGACGTCCTTCACCTTGCCCTCGCGCAGCCACTGGCCCACGTCGCGCAGGAAGTCCGCCCGGCGGGCCGCGTGGTCGCTGACGATGAAGCCCTGGAGGGTGAGGCGCTTGCCCACGGCGAGCATCAGGTTGCGGGGGCCGGGCGAGGGGGCGGTGGCGTTGTACCCGGAGATGGCGCCGCACAGGACGAGGCGGCCGTGGTTCTTCATCAGGCCGATGGCGGCCTCCAGGTGGTCGCCGCCCACGTTGTCGAAGTAGACGTCGATGCCGTCCGGGCAGGCCTTCGCCAGGGACTCGGCGATGGGCGCGGTCTTGTAGTTGATGGCGGCGTCGAACTTCAGGTCGTCGCGGAGGTGCTTCACCTTCGCGTCCGAGCCGACGCTGCCCACCACGCGGCAGCCCTGGATGCGGGCAAGCTGGCCCACGACGCCGCCCACGGCGCCGGCCGCGGCGGACACGAAGACGGTGTCGCCGGCCTTCGGCTTGCCGATGTCGAGCAGGCCCACGTACGCCGTCATCCCCGGCATGCCGAGCACCCCGAGGTACGCGGAGAGCGGGCCCACGGCCGGGTCGGCCTTCTGGTAGTGCTTCGCGGGCGCGACGGCGTATTCGCGCCAGCCGCCGGTGCCGGAGACGACGAAGTCGCCTTCCTTGAAGTCGGGCGAGCGAGAGCGGATCACCTGGCCCACGCTGCCGCCGTCCATGACCTCGCCCAGCTTGAAGGGCGGGACGTAGGACTTCGCGTCGTTCATGCGGCCGCGCATGTACGGATCCACGGACATGAAGTGGTTGCGCACGAGGAGCTGGCCTTCGGCGGGTTCCGGGACGGAGACCGTGGCGAACTCGAAGTTGTCCGGAGTGGGCTCACCGTGAGGGCGGGACTTCAGGCGGATTTCACGTCCCTGGAGCGGCGTGGCCATGAGGGGGCCTTTCGTGAAGGTGGAGGGAAGCGCGGGCCTCTTAACCGCCGCGTTCGGGTGCGGCAGGGAATTCGAGGAGGACTCGAAGGGTAGGATGTGAGACGTGTGTCCTGTCATGTCGGACGGACGTGCTACCTCCCCGCCGTCATGGATAGAGTGATGGGCGGCGAGGACTGGAGGGGATCCATGGGAAAGAAACCCGCGACCTACGCGGACCTGGAGGCGCTCCCGGAGCATGTCGTGGGGGAGATTGTGGCGGGGGAGTTGTATGCGAGCCCCCGGCCGGCGTTTCCCCAGCTCACGGCGGCTTCATTCCTGATGGGACTCCTGTGCAATCCCTTTGTCCTTGGACTGGGTGGGCCGGGAGGCTGGTACATCGTGGTCGAGCCCGAGCTCCATTTCGAAGAGGATGTCCTCGTTCCAGACCTGGCGGGCTGGCGGCGCGAACGACTCCCGCAGGCCCCGAGGGTCGCGGCCCTTTCCCTTCCGCCAGACTGGGTCTGCGAGGTGCTCTCGCCCTCGACGCGGCTTCTGGACCGTAAAGTGAAACTGCCGGTGTTCGCGCGCGAAGGGGTGCGGCATGTCTGGTTCATCGATCCGGTCCTGCGCACCCTGGAGGTGTTCCGATTGGAGTCGGGGCAGTACGTGCAGCTGGCGACCCACTCTGGAACCGACCTCGTGTACGCGGAGCCTTTCGAGGCTGTGGCATTGAAGCTCGCCGTGCTCTGGGACGAACTGGACTGAACAAGACGGCGGGCGGCCGGGCGAGCACGGATTCTGGTGCGCGTGGGCACGAGGCGCGGGAGGCTTGGGCTCATGCCGCTGTCTCCGTTCTCGCTCCTCATCGCGCTGGGTGCCGTGCTCGGGCACCTGTATCTGTTCCGGCGGCTCGTGTGGAACCTCACGTCCCGCCGTGGGCCCCGGATTGTCGCCGCGCTCGTGCTGGGCTTCATGACGCTGGTGCTGATTGCGCGGCGGTACCTCCAGCGCACGCTTCCGGAGGCGCCTGGCGACGTCGTGGAGCTGGTGTCCTATTCGTGGATGGGCATGGCGCTGTGCCTGGTGCTCGCGCTCGCGGGCGTCGACCTGGGACGCGCCGTGTTTGCCCTGGGACGCCGGCTTCGGCCTGCTCCCGCTGCTCCTTCCGTGGATGCCGAACGGCGGCGCTTCCTGTCGCAGGCGACCGCGGGTGGGGCGCTTGCCTTGGGTGGAGGTCTGGCGGGGTATGGGAGCTGGCGCGCGTTCACCGTCCCGGAGGTCACGGAGGTGGTGGTGCGCATCCCGAAGCTGCCCCGCTCGCTGGACGGCTTCAGCATCGTGCAGCTCACCGACCTGCACGTGGGCCCCTTCATCCAGCGGCGCTTCATGGACGAACTCGTGCGGCGGGCCAACGCGCTCAAGCCGGACCTGGTCGCCATCACCGGTGACCTGGTGGATGGCACCGTGCCCCGGCTGGGCGGCTTCGTCGCGGCGCTCGGCAACCTCCAGGCTCGCTACGGGAGCTTCTTCGTCACCGGCAACCATGACTATTCGTCCGGCGCGGAGGAGTGGGTGGCCCACCTGGGCTCGCTGGGCATTCCTTCGCTGCGCAACCGGCACGTGCGCATTGGCGACGCGGGCGGCACGTTCGACCTGGTGGGCGTGGATGACTGGCACGGCGGACGGCGCCTGGGCCAGAAGGGCTATGACCTGGACCCGGCGCTCGCGGGCCGGGACCCCGAGCGCGCCGCGGTGCTGCTCGCGCACCAGCCCGCCAACTTCAAGGTGGCCGCGGAGCGCGGCGTGGACCTTCAAATCTCCGGTCACACCCACGGCGGCCAGCTCTTCCCGATGACAACGCTCATCGGGTTGAGCTGGGAGCACTCCGCCGGCCACTACCGGCACGGCGATTCACACATCTACGTCAGCCGGGGCTGCGGCTTCTGGGGGCCCCCCATGCGGCTGGGCAGCCCCCCGGAGCTGGTCAAGCTGGTGCTGACTTCGTGAGGAACGCGTCCAGCGCGGCGTTCACCTCGTCCGGATGGTCCAGCTGGAGCCAGTGGCCGGCGCCCGCCACCACCTGGTGCGCCACGCCTTCCCCCAGCCGGTGGAGGCTGTGCGGCGTGTCGTTGTCCGGCGCGACGAGCGAGAACTTCGGCCCCGGGTAGCGCGCGAGCGCCGCCGTCAGGTCGAAGCGCAGGCTGGAGCGCTGCACGGCCGTCACGGCGGACAGCGGCGTCGCGTCCAGGTCCGCCAGCAGCCGCTCGCGCACGTCCGCGCGCGGCCCCGCCATCTGCGCCCAGTCCTGCCGCACCGCCTGCGCCACGTCCGGCGCATCCAGCGAGGCGATGTACGCGGCCACCTGCTCCTCGGGGTAGTGGCGCGAGTCCGTCATCGGATCCACCAGGAACAGGCCCGCCACCTGCCGCGGGTTCTCCCCCGCGTACGCCAGCGTCACGCCTCCGCTGATGCTGTGCCCCACCAGCACGAAGCGGCGCAGCCCCAGCGCTCGCACGACGGCGGAGATGTCCCCGGCGAGCGACTCCAGCGTGTAGTCCTCCGGCTCCGGAACGGTGGAGCCTCCGTGGCCGCGCAGCTCCAGCGCGATGCCCCGGCGGCCCTGACGGGCCAGGTGCTCCAGCTGCGCCTGCCAGTGGGACGCGTTGCCCGCGAGCCCGTGCACGAAGACGACGGGCAAGGCCTTGCCGCCGCCGCCGGTGTCCACCAGCCGCAGGTCGCCCGCGGGCCCCGTCACCCGGAAGTCGTCGAAGCGGATCCGCTGGGGTTCGAAGGCCTGGCCTTCCGCGAAGGGGACCTCGTAGTGGGTGACGTGCAGGTCCCGCTCGATGAGGTAGCGGTCGTCCTCCGGGAAGAAGATGGCGCGCTCCGGCGAGTCCCCCGCGAAGCGCTTCACCGCGTCCATGGACTCCCAGAGGGTGACGAGGAGGAACTCCGCGCGGCCGTCCGCCACCTTGCGCAGGCAGTACGCGGCCAGGTTGCCCGGCGTGCGCCGGTAGTGCGTGAGGCCCGTCTGGTGGAGATAGGTGAGGTAGGCGTCGGCGTCCTCCGCCTTCGTCACCCCGCGCCAGGTGCGTGCGAGCATTCCAGGTTCCTCGTGCCCAAAAGGAGGGAGCCGCGCATGTAGCGCGCCCGGTGGGAGGCCGGCCACCCCTCGGTGGCCCGGGCGTGGGCGGGACGACACCTGGCTTTGGGGCTCAGCGAGGCGCGGGCGTCGCGGTGCTCGTGGCTCCGAACGCGGGCGGTGAGGCATTCAGCGCCCCTACCGCGTAGGTGCCGTCGTAGCCGTCCGGATCCTCCGCCTTCTTCTGGAGCGTGATGCCCGGGGCCTGCGCTTCGCCCCGGCTTCGCAGGGGCTGCTGGCCACAGGTGTCCGCCGTCATGCCCCGGCAGATCCACGCGGAACCCCCGGTGTTCGCCAGGTCGAGCGACACCAGACCGGGCTCCGCTTCGAGCAACCGGTGCGTCATGAACTGGAGCTTCTCGTCCCAGGGCGCGCCCACGTCGCGGCGCGCGTGCAGGTTGCCCACGAGCACGATGAAGGTGTCCCCGCGCGCCTCGCTCCGCGCCTGACGGAGCCGCGCCGCCATCGTGTCATCGCGGTCCTTGCCCCCCGCGTCGAACGCCACCACCCGCAGCGGCAGCCCCGCGCGCCTCAGCTCCCTCGCGCGCTCCAGCAGCCGCCGCATGGCTTCACTGCTGCGACCGTCCTGCACCTCGCGGCGCCAGAAGGCGCTGTCGGGAGGGCCCTCGGACTCGCCCGCGACGAACGCGTCCAGGCGCGCCTGCTCCTCCACCGGGAACTCCAACGCCAACCGCACCGGCTGTCCCGCCGACGCCGCGTGACACGCCAGTTGCGCCGCGAAGGCCGGAGCCTCCTGCGTGCCGTGAATCTCTCCCAGCACGACGAAGGCCGCGGGCTTGAGCACCGCCTCCATGCCGGGAATCACCGGACCGCAGTCCGCCTTCGCCTGGGCCGCCGGTGCTTCTCGCGCCGTCCGGCACCCGGTCAGGAGACAGGCGGCCAACAGCAGGGAACTCGGGGAAGGGCGCATGGGCGTGGAGCCTCCGGGGAGGAGAATGGGAAACCCCAGTCTCCTCCAGCCCCGCGCCCCTGCAAACACGACGGCCCGCCCCGGAAGACGGAAGCGGGCCGGTGGTGGCCTCGTGCGTCGGCTCGACGCGGGCGGGCCGTGTCAGGCGGTGGGGATGACGACGCCCGGGCTCGACTGGCGCTGGGCCGACACGAGCGCCGAGCGCTGCAACCACCCGGCGAGCCCCATCATCGCGAGCCCCGAGGTGCGCAGCGTGCGCAGCAGCTCCACCGCCTCCGTGGGGCTGCCGGGCAACAGCGGCGCCAGCCACTCGCGCGCGTCGTAGAAGAGCCACACCGCGCCGGACATGCCCATGGTCCACCACACCCAGGCGAGCCGCCCACCGCGAAGCATGTACGCGACGCGGAGGATGGGCGCGACGAGCAGGATGGTCGTCATGTCCGCCAGCGTGGACGCCAGCGCGATGACCGCCGTGCACGTGGCCGCGAAGCCCTGGCCCAGGTGGCCCACCGCCGCGATGAGCGCGGGCCCACCCACCGCCAGCGCCGCCACCGCCGCCACCGCCCACAGGAGCGACGCGCGGGAGCTGGGCGGCGGCTGCAGACCGGACTGCTTGTAGGTCCGCGCCAGCAGCACCAGCGCGAAGGGGGTGCACACGTTCGCCAGCACCACCACGCCCATGCGCACGGGCAGCAGCGGCGACTCCGTGAACGGCACGTCCGGCACCGCGTGCATCCAGTAGCTGCGCAGGGCCGTGCTGATGAGCGACAGCACCGCGCCCGCCGTCAGCAGGCCCCACACGCGGCGCAGGTAGTCCCCCGCGCCGAAGGACAGCGCCGCCGCCGCCGTGCCCGCCACCGCGAGCAGGCCCACCGCCCAGCCCGCCACGTCACCCACCAGCGCCAGCCGGGGCGCGTCCTGGAACGACGTGGCCACCGCGGCCAGGTGCACCCCTTGGAGCACCGCGACGGCGCCCAGCCACGGCGCCATCCGCTTGAAGGCGCGACCCGGGGAAGAACGGGGGGCGTTCATCGCAGCTTCTCCATGGCCTTCGAAAGCTCCGTGAGGGTGTTCGTCGTGCGCGCCGCGCCGATGAAGACGTTGAGCATGGGCTTGAGGCCCTCCAGCACCAGCGGCACGTCCTGCAGGCTCACCTGTTCCGGTGGACGCTTCAGGACCCGCAACGCGGCGGTGTGGATGGCCATCTTCGCGGTGAAGTCACCCAGGAGCGGCTCCAGGTGATGCATCAGCACGTCGTGCCAGCCGGGGGAGGCTGACGGGGAGGACGGGGAAGTCTGCACGTCACCTCCGCGGGGGGAAGACCCCCAGCGTAGGGACATTTCGAACCCGGTACGAGGGTTCGACTGCTCCCGAACCCGCAGAAAGTGCGCGGGTGGGCCTGAATTCCCCGTGACCCCGGGAAAACAGTGCGGCTAGCGGCGGCGCGGCTTCTTCTCTTCGTCCTGCTTGGGGGCGGGACGGGGCTCATGCGGGCCCTTGAGGATGTCCTCGAAGCGGGACTTCTGCTTGCGGCGCTTGAAGAAGAGGGCGGTGCGGCCCAGGAGCTGCGCGAGCTCCGAGCCGGTGGCCTCGGCGATGCTGTCGGCGCCTTCGTGGCGGCCTTCCGGGCCTTCGTTGATCTTCACCTTGATGAGCTCGTGGTCGTTCAGCGCCTGCTCGACGGCGGCGATGACGCCCTCGGTGACGCCGGACGAGCCGACGATGACCACCGGCTCCAGGTGGTGGCCGAGGGCCCGCAGGTGGCGGCGTTCTTTCCCGGTGAGGGGCATGGGGGGTGTCTCCTTGAAAAGGCGCGCACCCTACTTCTTTTGCGACGCCATGCGGACCTCTCGCATCGCATCGATGTGGTCCGGTTGCAGCTCGACCGTCCGCTTGAAGTGCTTGAGGGCTCCGGTCGCGTCGCCGCACAGCTTGGCGATGACGCCCAGGAAGTAGTGGGCGGGGGCGCACCGCTCGTTGCGTTTGATGGCGGCCTGGATTTCGCGGAAGGCCTCCGGCTGGGCGGCCTTCTTGTCTGGAGAGGCGAGGAAGCGCGCGTAGCCCCGCCAGGCGTAGAACTCGGGTTCCTCGGCGTTGAGGGCGATGGCGTCGTTGAGCATCTTCACGGCTTCCGGGTACTTGCGCGCCTTCACCAGGATGCAGGACTTCTGGAAGAGCTCCTCCGCCTGGAGGATGGACTGGACGTCCACGCCGTCGCCGCCGCCGCTCTTGAGGTCCTCGAGGTAGGCCGCGCGGCTCTTGTCGTCGGAGAGGGCGCGGTAGGCGTCACCGATGTACGCGAACACCTCCGCCTTGAGCTTCTCCAGCTCCGGCGGGGCGCCCTGGGGCAGGGTGTCCGGGTGGTAGAGCTTGGCCAGGCGGAAGTAGGCGATCTTCACCGCGCTGCCTTCGGTCTGCTCGGTGAGGCCCAGCCGCTGGAAGTGGTTCTGGCCCTTCAGGGTCGCGGCGAGCTGGCGCAGCGCGGGCAGTTCGTCCGAACCGGGGGCGGGCCCCGAAGCGGCCGGGGCCGCCGGAGCGGCGACGACGGGTGGAGCGGGCCGGGCGGCACCGGGACCCGCCACGGGAGCGGCACCGGCGGGAGCACCGGGGGGACGCGCACCCGGGCCCGCGGTGGGGGCGGCTCCAGCGGGAGTACCCGGGGGACGCGCACCCGGGCCCGCGGTGGGGGCGGCTCCAGCGGGAGCACCCGGGGGACGCGCGGCACCGGGACCCGCCACGGGGGCGGCACCGGCGGGGCGGGGCACGGCACCCGGACCTGCGCCCGGCGCACCCGGGGCAGCCGCGCCGGGCGCACCGGGTCTGGCCCCAGGGCCCGCGACCGGCGCACCCGGGGCAGCCGCGCCGGCACCGGGACCCGCGCCGGGCGCACCGGGTCTGGCTCCAGGGCCCGCGACCGGCGCACCCGGGGCAGCCGCGCCGGCACCAGCGACGGGCGCGCCGGGTCTGGCTCCAGGGCCCGCGACCGGCGCACCCGGCGCGGCACCGGGGCCGGGGGCTCCAGGCCCCACGGTGGGCACGGTGCCGGACGGACGGGCTGGATTCCCCGGACCCACGGTGGGCACGGTGCCGGACGGACGGGCTGGATTCCCCGGACCCACCGAGGGCACGGTGCCGGACGGACGGGTCGGGTTGCCCGGGCCCGAGGCCGGAGGCGGTGGCGCTGCCTGCGCGCGCGAGGCCGCCGCGAAGGAGACGCCGTTCAGCTCCTTCAACAGGAACGCCACGCGCAGCAGGTGCTCCGCGTCCTGCGGCACGTCCTGGAGCAGCTGCCCCAGCGAGCGCACCCCGTCGATGAAGGAGAGCGCGCGGACCTCGTGCGGCGTCAGGCGCAGCTCGCTGGAGGCCACCCGGCCCCCGGACTTCATGATGGGCATGGGCAGCACGATGGCCAGCCGCCGCTTGAGGTCCGCCGTCGGCATGCGCCGCACCTGGTCGCTGAGCAGCGCCCAGCGGTTGCCCAGCGGCATCGCCTTCTGCGCGGGCAGCTCCCTCGGCTCGAAGGTGAACGTCCCGGACTCCGCCCGCAGGGCCTTGCCCAGGATGCCCAGCGCCCGCTGCGACAGCTGCGCGAACGCCGTCGCCGGCTGGAGCAGCCCCAGCCCGAACAGCGCCGCGAGCAGGTCGCCTCCGAAGCGCTCCCTGGAGCCCTCCGCCTGCTGGAGCTGCTCCGCCGTCAGGAGCCTCGCGCCCATCAGCGACACGCCCAGCGCGTCCTCCGCGTGCGACGAGTCCACGTACTCCGGGCTGCCCTTGCGGAAGTGGACCGACAGGGTGCGGTCCGAAAGCCCCAGCGTCAGCAGGCCCGTCTGCTCGCCCGCGGCGATGCGCCCATACAGCTGCAGGGGCGAGCACTGCTGGAGCTGCCCCTGCGGCGGCACCGTGTTGGTCCCGTCATCCGCCGGGGGCTGCGGTGCCTGCGGAGCCGCCGCGGCCGGAGCCGTTCCCGCCGGACGGGCCGCCGCGACCGGAGCACCCGGGGGCCGCGCGGCCGCGACAGGACGTCCCGCCGCGTCGACGGGCGGACGCACCGCTCCAGGCCCGGGCCGCATCGCGCCAGGGCCCGCCATGGGCATGGCGCCAGGACCCGCGGAGGGGGCCGCTCCAGGGCCGGCCATGGGCACGGCGGCCGGACCCGCGACGGGCGCGGCGCCAGGGCCGGGCGGCGGCGGAGCGATGGCGGCGGGTGTGGATTGCAGCAGCGACGCGGGCGCGCCGTCCCCCCACAGCTCACGAGGGAACGCGTCCCGCACCTCCGGGAAACGCCACGGGAAGGCGAACTGCAGGCCATCGCTGGAGACCTGGAGCTTGCCCTGGATGGAGCCGCTGTCGATGAGCAGCTCGATGGTCGCGCCCGTCAGGGGCCCCCAGGTGGTGCCCCGGTCGTTGCGCACCCAGTACTGCCGGACCTCGCCCTCCGCCATGTGCCGTCCTGCTCCCGCTCCCTCGACCACCGGGAAGATGGAATTTTATCGCCGCCCGTGCCCGCGTCCAAGCAGACGACTTCATCCAGGCGGCCGGGCGGGCGTTTCAGGGCGTGGCGCCCTCGATCGCCGCCAGCCCCACGCTGGCCAGACACGCCGCGTCCGCCTGCTGCTCGGCGGGCGGGTCGAAGCAGTAGACCTCGCTGTCGAAGACCTTGCAGATGCCCGCCGGGGTCCCCGCGCACGCCACCTTGCCGTACGCCGTGGTGCAGTTGTAGCCGCACACCGGGCCCACCTCGCTCAGCTTGCACTGGGGCGCCGGCAGGCCCTTGCCCCAGGCGCAGACGGCCGCGGGCGACGGGTCGAAGCAGGTGATGTGGCCGTTCTGCGCCTTGCACACGCCCAGGGGCGTCTTCGCGCAGCGCACGCCTTCGGAGGCGTTCACGCAGTTGAAGCCGCACGCCATCTGCACGCCGTTGCTGACGCACTGCGCGCGCGGCACCTGCCGGCCGAACACCGCGAACACCGCGGCGGGCGGGTCGAAGCACGTCACGTTGCCGCCCTGGCTGCGGCACACGCCCGCGGGCGTCTTCGCGCACTGCACCTTGCCGAAGTCCGTGGCGCACCCGTACCCGCAGCCCACCACCCCGTCGATGGTCTTGCACTCCGAGTCCGGCAGCCCGGCGCCGTACGCCTTCACCACGTAGGCCGGCGGGTCGAAGCAGGTGGCCTGCCCGTCGATGACGGTGCATCTGCCCTGGAGCGTCTGGGCGCACCGCACGCGCTGTCCATCCGACTTGCACGCGTAGCCACAGCTCACGTGCCCGTCGATGGAGCGGCACGTGGCGGTGGTCGCGTCAGGCTGCGAGGGCGGCGCGGCGAGCGTCAGCGCCAGCACGGTCATCAGGGTCGCGAGCATGGACCCCATTGACCCCCAAGCTTCGACCTCGCGCAAGTAAGGGTGATAAGCGGGCGCCATCGTGGACCTGGACGTCAGCGCAGTGAAGCTGGTGCTGTTGTGTGTCGCCGCGCTGAGCGCGGGCTTCGTGGACGCCATCGCGGGGGGCGGCGGGCTCATCACCCTGCCTGCTCTGCTGACGGCGGGCCTGCCGGCGCACGTGGCGCTGGGCACCAACAAGGGCCAGTCCGTGTTCGGCTCGGGCGCGGCGCTGGTGCGCTTCGCGCACGCGGGGCTGGTGGACGGGAAGCTTGCCCGGGTGACGTTCCCCTTCGGCCTGATGGGCGCGTTGGGCGGCGCGGCGCTGGTGATGCTGCTCAAGCCGGAGGTGCTCAAGCCGCTGGTGCTGGTGCTGCTCATCGCGGTGGCGGTGTTCCTCGCCTTCCGCCGCGCGCCGCCGAAGCGCGACGGCGTGGAGCCCTCACCCCGGCCGCGCGCGCAGGCCATCGGCGCGCTCATCGCGCTCGTCATCGGCACCTATGACGGCTTCTTCGGGCCGGGCACGGGCACCTTCCTCATCGTGGCGTTCTCGTCGCTCCTGGGCCACGGCCTGGCGCGCGCGTCCGCGGACGCGAAGGTGGTGAACTTCGCCTCCAACCTGGCGTCGGTGGCGCTCTTCACGCTCCGGGGCGTGGTGCTGTGGAAGGTGGCGCTGCCCATGGCCGCCGCGCAGTTCACCGGCGCGTGGCTGGGCGCGCACGTGGCGGTGAAGGGCGGTGACAGGGTGGTGCGCGTCGTGGTGCTCGGCGTGGTGGCCGCGCTGGTGCTGAAGCTGGGGCACGACGTGTGGCGGGGCTGGGCGGCCTGAGCGGCGCGCCCGGGCCCGAGGTCAGCCGATGTGCACGAGCAGGCACAGGCCGCGCCTGGCCACGGCGGCGGTGAACTTCTGGAGCTCCACGAAGTAGGAGAGCAGCTCCTCCAGCGGATCCACGTCCTCCTCCAGCTCCTCCTCCTCGTCCCAGGTGCCGGGGTAGATGTCCTCGGCCTGGAGCTTCGCGGGGTCGAAGCGCTTGCGCAGGTCCTCCACGGAGACCTTCTTCAGAGCCTCCGCCAGTGCCTTCACCGAGGCCGTGTCGAACACGCGCGCGGTGCCTTCATCCGACGGGATGTCGCCCACGTCCTCGCCGCCGCGCACGAGGAAGTCCAGCGGGGGAGCGCCCTCCCACGCCGTGCCGGTGAGCAGGTACTGGAGGCCGTGCCACGCCTCGCCGATGTCCAGCTCCAGGAACGCGGCGCCCTTCGCGTCGCCGAAGTCCTCCTCGTCCTCCAGGAAGGGCTCCAGCGCCTCGGGCGTCTTGTGCAGGGCCTGGCGCTGCGACTCGGTGGTGCTGCGCAGCGTGCAGAGCATCTCCATGGGGCGGCTACTCCACGACGACGAGCTTGGCGTTGTTCTCCACGGCGGTGCCCTCCTTGGCGAACACCTCCGTGACCTTGCCGGCCTTGGGGCTCTTGAGTTCGTTCTCCATCTTCATGGCCTCCACGACCACGAGCCCCTGGCCCTCCTTCACTTCCTCCCCGACCTTGACCAGCACCTTCACCACCTTGCCGGGCATGGGCGCGAGGATGACCTGACGGCCCTCCACGGAGAAGCTGCCGGCCGCGGCGCGCATGCGCAGCTTGCGCTCGTCCGCGACGTCGGTGCGGTTCACCTGCCCGCGCACCAGCGTGCCAATCTCGTCGCCGTTCTCCTCGAACTCGACGTTGTACGACTGGCCGTCCACCAGGAGCGACAGCGTGCCCTGGTCCACGGACAGCGCGTCCACCTGGAACGTCTTGCCGTTCACCGTGAGCCGGTAGCGGTCCTGGCCCAGCGACTCCAGGTCCACGGGCACCGCTTCCTTCTGGCCCTGCTGCTTCGTGAAGTAACGCATGGCGGAAAGGTCCTTGCGGGAGGAGGAGGGTCAGCGGCGGCGGCTCTTCAGCGCCAGACGCCACGGGCTGATGCGGTTGCCGGAGTCACCGCCACCGCTGCGCGACGGCAGCGTCTTCGCGCGCTTCTGGTCGCGCTGGAAGGCGTGCAGCGTGCTCGCGAGCAGCGCCACCTCGCTGAGCTTGGAGTCCTCCTCGCCCAGCAGCGCCGTGTGCTGGCGGGTGAGGAAGCTGGTGTCGTAGTCCCCGCCCACGAACTCCGGGTGGGACAGGATGCCGTGCAGGTAGCGGATGTTGGTGGTGATGCCCTTCACCACGTACTCGGACAGCGCGCGCTTGGCCCGCGCGATGGCCTCTTCACGCGTGGCGCCCCACACGGACAGCTTGGAGATCATGGGGTCGTAGAAGTTGGGCACCGTGAAGCCCGCGAACACGCCCGAGTCGTCGCGCACGTTCGGGCCGCTCGGCACGCGCAGCGCGTGGATCTTCCCCGGGCTGGGCATGAAGTTGCGCGCCGGATCCTCCGCGTACACGCGCACTTCAATCGCGTGACCGCGCGGGGTGGGGGCCTCGAAGAGGGGGAGCTTCTCCCCTTCGGCGGCGCGAATCTGCATGGCCACCAGGTCCAGGCCGGTGACCCACTCCGTGACGGGGTGCTCCACCTGGAGGCGGGTGTTCATCTCCAGGAAGTAGAAGTTGCGGTGCACGTCCACCAGGAACTCCACCGTCCCGGCGCCCACGTAGTTGACGGCCTTGGCAGCCTTCACCGCGACCTCGCCCATCTGCGCGCGCAACTCCGGCGTGAGGATGGGGCTGGGCGTCTCCTCCACCACCTTCTGGTGACGGCGCTGCGCGGAGCACTCGCGCTCGTTCAGGTGGATGGTGTTGCCGTACTGGTCGGCGAAGACCTGGATCTCCACGTGGTGCGGCTTCTCCAGGTACTTCTCGATGTAGACCGAGTCGTTGCCGAAGGCGTTGAGCGCCTCGCTCTTGGCGGAGCGCCACGCGGAGTCGAAGTCGCCCAGGCCCTCCACGCGGCGCATGCCCTTGCCACCACCGCCGCCGGCGGCCTTGAGCATGATGGGGAAGCCGATGCCCTGGGCGTACTCGCGGGCCTCCTCGATGGTGCCGATGGGCTCCGTGGTGCCGGGGACGACGGGCACGCCCGCCTTGATCATGTTGGCGCGGGCGCGGGTCTTCTCGCCCATGGCGTCCATGGCGGCGGCCGGCGGACCGATGAAGGTGATGCCGGCCTTCTCGCAGGCGCGCACGAAGGACGCGTTCTCCGACAGGAAGCCGTAGCCGGGGTGGATGGCGTCCGCGCCGGACTGCTTCGCGACCTCCAGGATGCGCTCCTGGACGAGGTAGCTCTCGCGCGAGGGCGGGGGGCCGACGAAGTAGGCCTGGTCGGCGGTGCGCACGTGCAGCGCGGAGCGGTCTGCTTCGGAGTACACCGCCACCGTGGCGATGCCGAGGTCCTTGCAGGTGCGCATCACCCGGATGGCGATCTCGCCGCGGTTGGCGACGAGCACTTTGCGGATCTTGGGCATGGGCGCCCGTCTAGCAGGCTGTTGAGAAACCCCTCCGAGGGATCGACAGCCCGCACCGGGGCGTGGTGTCCTCCGCGCATCGGAGGCAGCGATGCGTGGACGCCCCAAGCAGCAGACGACGCTCTTCAGCCTGAGGA
>NZ_RAWC01000106.1:0-29287 GCF_003611685.1 Corallococcus sp. CA049B
CTCACAGACGGCCAGCGTGAAACCTCGCGAATTCTCGCGACTATTCCAGACACCGAAATCCGCCCAGCTAGGCGCCGAAGATGACTTGCTTCATTCGCACACCAGAGCGTGTATGTGTTTCGCGATGGGCGCCACAGCCCCGCGCGAATGCGAGAGGCAAACTCCATGAAGACGCTCCGGTTTGGGATTGAGATTGAGACGGTTGGCGCCAGCCGCCAGAAGCTGGCCCACGCGATTCAGGGCGCGGTGGGCGGGCACGTTTCCGGCGACTACCAGGGCTGGCAGGTGACGGACTCGCAGGGCCGCACCTGGAAGGTGGTGCCAGACGGCTCGCTGAGCGGGGGCGAGTACAGCGGCGAAATCGTCTCCCCCATCCTCACCTACCAGGACATGGAAGCCTTACAGCAGGTGGTGCGCGCCGCGCGCGAGGCCGGCGCCCGCGCCGACGCCTCCACCGGCATCCACATCCACGTCGACGGCAGCCGCTTCGAGGCCAAGAGCGTCACCAACCTCGTGAAGATGGTGCACAAGCAGGAGCGCCTCCTGGAGACGGCCCTCGGGGTGAGCGCGACGCGGCTGGCCCGGTATTGCCGGCCCATCGACGCGGCCTTCATCCAGCGGCTGGAGGCCCGCCGCCCGCGCACCCTGCAGGAGGTGAATGAGGCTTGGTACGGGCGCCACAACGTCGCCCCGCAGCGCTACGACTCCAGCCGCTATCACGGCCTCAACCTCAACAGCCTCTTCTTCCGGGGCACGATTGAATTCCGCTACTTCAACGGCTCGGTGCACGCGGGCGAGGTGAAGGCCTACGTCCAACTGGTGTTGGCCCTCGCGGCCCGAGCCCTGGCTTCAAAGGCAGCCTCCAGCAAGCGCCGCGACTTCAACCCCGCCACCGCCAAGTACGACTTCCGGGTGTTCCTCCTCCACCTGGGCCTCATCGGTGAGGAATTCAAGACGGCCCGCACCCACCTCCTCAAGAAGCTGGAGGGCAGCGCCGCCTGGAAGGGCCAGCGCCGCGACAGGCGCGGCTCGGGCGGGGAAGGCACCCCCGGCAGCGAGGGCGCGCAGGGCGGCAGCGAGGGCGCGCAGGGCGGCAGCGAGGGCGCGCAGGGCAACGCGCACGAGGCGCTGGCCGCCTGAAGCGGCCTTCACGCCAGGGCCCTTCGGGGCCCTGGCCGACACGGCAACGGCGGGCCGCGCGCCCGCCCTCAACGCGAGAAACCCCATGCTCTACTTCGCCTACGGCTCCAACCTCGACAGGACCCAGATGCGCGCGCGCTGCCCCGGCGCCACCGTCGCAGCCCGCGCCACCCTTCCCGGTCACACCCTGGTGTTTGGCGGCTACAGCCGCCGCTGGGGCGGCGCCGTCGCCAGCCTCCAGCGCGTGCGCGGCACCCACGTCGAAGGGCTGTTGTACCGCCTCACGCCCGAGGATTTGCGCGCCCTCGACGTCTTCGAGGGGCACCCCCTCGCGTACCGGCGCGCCACCCGGCTGGTGACGGACAGGGCCGGCCTGCGCCGCCGCGCACTCGTGTATCTCCAGCCCGAAGCAGGCTTCGAGTCCTGGCCCCCCGCTGGCCGCTACTTCCGCGTCCTCTGGCGCGCCTACGGGCACCTGGGCTTCAACCGCGCCGCGCTCGCGGGCGCCCTCGGGGGTGCGGCATGACGCGCGCTTCAAGCTCTGGCACGCGCGTCTTCGTCTACGGGACGCTGCTGTCCGGCGAGCCCAACCACCACCTCCTGCGCGGCGCCCGCCTCGTCGGCCAGGCACAGACGCTGCCGCGCTTTACGCTCTACGACTACGGCCCCTTCCCCTCCCTGGCCTCGAAAGGCAAACACGCCGTCGCGGGTGAAGTGTATGAGGTGGACGCCTCCATGCTGGCGGCGCTCGACAGACTTGAGGGCCACCCTCGCTTCTACGAGCGCACGTCCATTGCCCTCGACGACGCCGGCCGCGTCGAGGCATACCTGTTTCCCAAGGGGCGGTTGGCCGGCCGCCCCATCATTGAGTCCGGTTGCTGGCGTCGACACCTACAGGAGAGGAAGCCATGGTAATCGTCATGCGCGACGAGCGTGTCCTTCAGGGCACTGCCGTCCAAATCGTGAAGGGAATGCAGGACATCGCCTTCGGTGTGGAGCGCTTGTCCTTGGGTGAGTACATTGACTGGGTGGTAGCCAATGCCCAGCGATTCGAGTCCGTCGCGCTGCGCGTGCAAGGTGAAACCGACGAGGAGAGGGCCGCCTCGCTCGTAGACGAGATGCTGCGCGAGGGACTGGCGACGAAGGGGTGAGACTGGCTGGCATGGCATGCCCTTCACGGCATGCCCATGCGGCCCGGCCCCATCCGCCTGCCGAAGCGTCCTGTTTCACCTGATGTTTCACGCTTGAAGGGGCGCGCCCCCATCATGAGTGGTGTCGTCCGCTCCGGAGGGGAAGCTCTCTCGCGCCACGCTCCACCCACGCCCGCAGTGCTTCCTGCGCCGGGGTGTGAGCGCACGCCGAGTCATTCGCCTCCACCAGCCTCAACGCATCCTCGGCGCCCAGCGCGTGCAGTGCCGCGGCCTCTGCCGTTCGTTACTCCGCCTTCGCCCTGGCCATCCGCGTCCGCGATTCGGCACTCCCGTCCATTGTCGCGTACGCTCGCTGCAACGCCACCTCCACCCGCCGCAGTTCTTCTGCGAGGGCCTCCCGCTCGCGCATCGTCATTCGCATTCCCCACAGCACGCGACGTGCCAGCCCGCCCGGTGGCTCACGCCGACAACCACCTCTGTGAGGTCACTCCGTATTACTGGCTGAGACGGGCACTCGCCTCTGCCACCCAAGCAATACTCGACAACGACTACGACACACGCCCAAGGACTGGTAACTATCACCCGCCGTCTCAACGAGCATTCGCCCCGAATACACAGCAAGGCGAGTAAAGTCACACATGCCCAAAATTCCACGTCCTCCCGTTTCGGCTCAGGGTTCATCCTCATCCACGAGGCAGCCGCTCCGCCCACCCGCTCCGAAGTCCCCCAGCTTTATTGAGGCGGCCTTCCGCACCGCCCTCGATGAGGAGCTGGCGCGCCCACTCGCCAGCCTCGTCGCGAGACTGGCCGGGGTGGCGAGGCGCCTCGCCCCGGGGCCCCAGCAGGAAGTGTCGAGCCAGCGCCCAGGCCACGACGCGCGGCCTCCGCCCCTCGCTCAACCGCAGCGCCAGCCCCCGCTCCCGCCTCCGCCTCCCGCGCCTACGGCCAGGGCATGCGCCGTCATCGGCTGCCAGCGCCCACACGTCAGCCAGGGATACTGCGGAGCGCACTACCAGAAGCGACGCCTCATGGTGGCCTCGGCCCGCCTGCATGCCGCGTGGGTAGAGGGCGCCGCGCCCCACAGCGTCCCCGACGTCATTCTCCCGCGCGGGCGCAGGCCCAAGGCCGACACCGCGCCTGCTACGCCACCGCCCACCGTCAACCCCGCCCCTCGCATGTGGGTGCGAAAGAAGGGGCACACCGCAGGGGCAACCGGGGCGGACGGCACCTCCGGCCCTGGGAAGCCAACGCCTGCCGGGAAGCCGCCAGCGAGTCACCTTCCCTCGGATGGCGAGCGCGCCAAGGCCACCGCTCAGCGCTGGGCCAGCGAGTTCCGCTCGCGGACGCGGCGCGGCTGAAGCGCCCCCGCACGCGCCAGGCCCCCTCCTGCCTCGGGAGGGGCGCGCCCTTTCCCGTGTCGTCAGGGCCGTCCGTCCGGTTCGACGGGGGCCAGGCGCCCGTCCCTCGTGATGCGCACCACGTGGGCGGGTGCGAAGGTGCCCGCCCGGCCACACACGATGGCGTCGAGTCGCTGGTCCGTCGTCCCCACCACGAGGTCTCCCGCCTCGTCCAGCGCGTATGCCATCGGCGCGCCTGGGAGAGTCACCCAAGGTATGGCACGCCACCGCCCCTCGGACGCGTCGACACGCACCAGACGCCCGTCTCCGCCAAACAGGTGCGCGAGGCCCTCCACCACCACGAGGGCGCCGTGCATCCGCACGACATGCAGGGGATTGGCGTGGGGCTCCTCCAGCACCGTCACCCGCCCGGCCTCATGCACCTCCAGCGTGCCCCCAAACTCCCCGTCGTCCCACCCGACGAGGCAGGCCTCGCCCATGGCTTCGAGGACGGAGGCGGAGTCCCCTCCAGGCACGGCAGCACACGGACTCCCTGGTGGGGGCGCCTTCGGCTTGTCCCAGTGCAACTGGAGAGAGGTGTGCCCCTCGCGCAGCGTCCACCCTCCGGCGCGCCTTGGACTGATGCGGGCGCAGTCGATGGACTCCGCAGGCTGCACCTCCTGCCCGGAGAGTCCCTCCAAGGCCAACCTCGCGTGGCTCCGCGCCACCGGAGAGGCGTGCTTCGCCACCACCTGCTGGAACAACGGCACCAGCTCCTCCGCATGCGTCCGGAAGGCGTAGCTGCCCAGCGCCCCGACAGCCGCGGCCTGGACTTCGCTGTGCGACGCGTACACCGCCTGGCGCAACGCCTCGAGGGCGGTTGCACCTCCCACGCCTCCAAGGGCCTCTGCGGCCCGCGCCCGCCCCCAGCCCTCCTCCCCCGTGGCCAGCAACCGCAGCAGCGGCTCCGTCGCGGCTGGCCGCGCGACGTCCCCCAGGGACACGAGGCTCGCAAGGGCCCGGGCACGGCATTCAGGCACGGCGAGCTGCTGGAGGACCTCGGGCACCGCAGCAGGACTCCCGAAGGCCACCAGCGCCTGCAGCGCCACCGGTGTGAGGCGCACGTCCGCCCGCTGGAGCGCCTGGAGCACCTCGGGCGCGGCCTTCGCGCCTCGGCGCTCGTAGGCCGCCAACGCCGACGCCACGTAGGCCGCTCGCGGGGTGCACGCGTCGAAAACCGCCTCGCAGCTTGGCGCAGGCGCCGACGGGCAGGATGTCCCTGGTGGGCGCCGGAGAGTGGGCTCCTCCAGCTCCCGCGCGAGGAGCGTCCGCAGGCGCGGAACGAACGTCTCCGTGTACATGGAGGGGCGCCGGGCGAGGACGCGGCGCACCAGAACCAGCGCCTCCCAGCTCGACTCCGGATTCTCCAGCACCTCTACGAGCACCGGGGCCAATGTCGGGCCGAGGTGCTCCAGGGCCAACGTGGGCGACTCCAGGAAGTGGCGCACAATGGCTGGCGCTGCTCTCTCGTCATCGAGTGAGGAGAGCGCGTGCAGGGCCAGCCCACCGGGCTCCCGCTCATACGCCTCGATGAGCGCAGGCATAGCGCCCGTGGCCTTCTCTTCCATCTTCGCCAGCGCCTGTGCTGCACCGCCGCGCACGCGACGGTCCGAATGCCGAAGCAGCGAAATCAGCCGAGGCACGACGTCCTCCCCCACGCGCCCCAACTTCCAGGAGGCACACGCCTGCTCCGGCGGCAGCCACTTCTCCCCCGTGTCGGGGCCGTGGAGTTGCTGCAGCAGCGCAAGGCACGCGTCAGCCCCCTCGCAGCAGCCCTCCCATGTCCTGATGTCTTCCCGCTTCCACGGCCGGGAACACCCCATGGACAGCGCCACCACCACGCACACGAGCCCAGCCAGCCAGCGGGGACGCCCGGACTTCACCTCTCCCTCCATGTCATCGCCTCTCATTCTCCCTTCGCTGTGAAGGGACTCCGAACCCAACGCTTCAGCCAGTCACGAACCGCGCAGCGAAGGAGCGCTACGCTCGAGGAGCCTTCACGACGCGGGTGCCGGCCACCCAGTCGTGAAGGCATCGCCGCTCCTCCCCAACGAGGAAGAGCGCGTCCACGAGTCCGAGCCAGCCGAAGTAGCCGCAAAGCGCCATCGGGAGCACGTTCCTCAGCAGGGCGATCCGCCACACCTCCGCCGGACGGCCATCTCTTCGGACGACGCGGATCCCCAGGAGCCTCTTGCCGAGGCTCGCCCCCGTGCCCCGAATCAGGCTCGCCTGCACGAACAACACGAGGAGCCCCGGGACGTAGACCCCTGGAGCCTTCATCGCCTCCTCGCCCGGAAGTGCCAGGCACCGGAGGACGCCCAGGAGCAGCGACGGCAGCAGGAGCGCGGCACCATCAACAAGGCATGCCGCGAGCCGGGCGCGGCGCGTCGCCAGCTTCGGCGTGGCGTGAAGACACTGGAAGCACAGGCCCGCCCCGGACGTGGCACAGAAGGCACAGATGAAGGTACCGCAACGAGTACAGGCACCGGCGGCGGAGAAGCCTGGATGCTCGGAGCACTTGGCTTCCGAAATCGATTCAAGAGCCTCGCGGAAGTCGGACATGGAGGGCCGCAGCACAGCTACGCCCGCCCCAAGGCGGCAAGTTTCTTCGGCGAGAAGTTCCCGCCAGCATCCACAAATACAACCCAACAGGTTTAGTCCACTGGACCTTCCAAACAGCCTCCTTGCCACCCGCTGGTTGCCGCGACTCCAATTTCCGCTAATTGGGGGACCGACCCACTCAAGAAACGAGCCCGTGGAGCGCGCTTCGCCAGGGCGACTCCATCGAGGAGGAACCACACATCTGACGGTCGGGGGCCAACCTCGGTCACGGATGCTTGCGTGCGTCCAGCCCTCTCTGCCAACGTGAGTGAGACAGTCCGTACCCCGCAGTTTAGTGTGCAGGGCGAGCCAGGCAGGGACGATGAATCCGGTGGTGAAAACGGCTCGGGTTGGAGAGACCGAGGTGGTGGAGAAGGCGAAGCGTCGTCGGTTCACGGCGGAGGAGAAGCGGCGCATCCTCGAGGAAGCGGACCGCTGCACGCAGCCCGGTGAGGTAGGGGCGCTGCTGCGCCGCGAGGGCCTCTACTCCTCGCTCTTGAGCATGTGGCGACGCCAGCGCGAGGCCGGAGGGCTGGCGGCCTTGGCCCCTGCCAAACGAGGGCCCCCGGCGAGAGTGCCCGAGCCGGGCGCCCGGAGAATCGCGGAGCTGGAGAAGGAGTTGGCCCGCTCCCAGGCGCGGCTCCGGCGTGCCGAGGCGCTGCTGGAGCTCCAAAAAAAGTATCGGAAATCCTGGGAGTGGAACTGCCGAAGCAAGACGAGGAGCCCTGATGGCCGCAGTCGTGGAGCTGGGCCGTCAGCTGGGCTTCGCGTCGGCGTGCCAGGCATTGGGCCTGCCGCGAGCCACCTTCTACCGGCGGGTACGGCCGAAGCTGGGGCCGGCGCGTCAACGCAGGCAGCCCCGGGCGCTGTCCCCCGAGCAGCGGGCCGAGGTGCTCGCCGTGCTGCACGAGCCGAGGTTCGCGGATGCAGCGCCCGCGGAAGTCTACGCACAGCTGCTCGATGAGGGGCGCTACCTGTGCTCCGAGCGCACCCTGTACCGGGTGCTGGCGCAGAGCCAGGAGGTGCGTGAGCGCCGCAACCAGCTGCGCCACCCCAACCACCCGATACCCCAGGTGCACGCGACGAAGCCGAACGAACTCTGGAGTTGGACCATCGCCAAGCTGCACGGCCCCGCGAAGTGGACGTACTTCTACCTCTACGTCGTCCTGGACGTCTTCAGTCGCTCCGTCGTCGGCTGGCTGGTGGCCCACCGCGAGTCGGCTGCGCTCGCCCAGAAGCTCCTGGCACAAACCTGCGAGCGCCAGGACATCCAACCCGGCCAGCTGACGATTCACGCCGACCGCGGCACCTCGATGACGTCCAAGCCCGTGGCCTTTCTCATGGCGGACCTGGGCGTGACGAAGACTCACTCCAGGCCCCACGTTTCCAACGACAACCCCTTCAGCGAGGCGCACTTCAAGACGCTGAAGTATCGGCCCGACTTCCCTCAAGTCTTCGGCTGTCTCCAGGACGCGCGCGACTTCTGCGGTGACTTCTTCCGCTGGTACAACGAGGAGCACCACCACGCGGGACTGGGCCTGCTCACGCCCCATGACGTGCACCATGGCCGTGCTAACGAGCGCATCGCGGCCCGGGCCGACGTGCCCGCGGCGGCCTACGCGGCCCACCCCGAGCGCTTCTCACGCGGCCCACCGAAGCCCCAGGCCTTGCCGAACACCGTTTGGATAAACAACCCCGCGCGGCCCGCACATTCACAAACGGCTGCGCAGTAATCTCATGAATCCGCTGTCTCATTCACGTTGACAGGTTCCGCTGCAGCGCCCATTTTCGAGGCGCTTCACCTCGAAATCCTCCCCCAAAGCGACAGCCGCTCTGCGTGCCTCACGCACGCTCCTCGTAGACCAACTTGAACGCGGTGGGAGGCGTTGAGTACTGGCTCCAGCGCTTGAGGTGCTGGTCCCTGGAGAGAACCGTGAGGTCGTCGGTGTGGGTGCTTCGAGGAGGCCCCTCATCCAGTCCCGATTGAACCGCGACGCTGCCGAGGTTCGTCAGGAGGTAGCGGTTGTGCAGCTTCTCCTTCCCGTTCTCCGACCAGACCAGGAACCGAAAGGAAGTCCGATGCCCAAGGAGCTGCCCAACACGAGCAATACACTCCTTCGCGTCGAAGCGCGCCACGTCCGTCACCGTTCGCAGGCCTCCGGTAGGGTGTAGCTGCTGCATCTGCCTAAGACGGTCGCCGTTGCAGGCCCTCACGTGCACCTCAAGCGCCACGCCAGGCGTTCGGCGTCGAATCGCCTCCGTGAGGAATTGCGCCAAGGGGTTCCAGAACGTCGGATCTGACGGAACGAAGTAGGGGTCCACAAACCGAATCTCTGTCGCGACCCCGAGCAACGGCCGAAGTGCATCAGCTAGTGCAGCAGCGTTGCGCGCGACTGGCGGCGCCGTGGGCGACCACGCCGGGTTGGGCCAGCTGCCCAGTTGGTCGGCGACAACGAGAGCCGCGTGCGGTGTTGATGCCGTTCTAACGATAATGCCCCCGAAGGGGAACGCTTGGTGCTCTGCCTGTGCCGCCCCGATCCAGGCGCCCTCAACGACGCCGTCTCGCGAAGCCCTGCCCTCCTTGAGCTTCTGCAACATTGCCGACATCTTCGTGCAGACCGCCTGCCGCTGGGCCTCCGTTGAGCATTGCGCCAGTGCGGCGTCCAGAACCAACCGCTCCCAGTTACTGGCAGGGAAGGCGCTCATCACACGGAAGTGGCCCAGCCCCATGTTCGAAACGAAGGGGAAGGCGGCACGGGGGTCGTGCCAAGTCGCAACGAGTTCCGGGTCGAGCGCGTACTCGTAGATCATGGTTAGCCCTTCGGCAGGACCGGTGGTGCCTCCGGCGACGCCTTCGGTGGAGTGAATCCGTATAGTTCTTCAAACCGCTCATCGAAGAAACCCCGAGGCCACGGGTCCATGAACTCCCCGTTCTGATCGATGCGAAGACGGCGCAATGTTGTTCCCTCCGGGGTCCCTTCGACCCACAGGACGGAAAGATCACCGGGCGTGAAGGCCTTGGCGCCAGGAATGGTCTGCTTGGCCGACGACTCGCGAATCCGCCGGAGAAGTCGAAGGATGACGTGCTCGCTGTGGGTCTCCACGAGCAGTGTGCGGCGAACGCTGTCGCGCGTAGCGGCCTCGATGAACAGGTCGCCGAGCCCGACCTGTACCGCCGGGTGCACGTGGATCTCCGGCTGTTCGACTAGGGTGAGGCCGAAGCGCCCCTCCAGTGCGGCCACAACGACCGGGATGACCTGCGAGATACCAGCACCGACCTCCGACGGGAGCACCAGCGAACCAACGCCGGTATCCAGCAGGAGGCGACGAACGGTCTTGTCGACGTGCTCGTCCGATATCCCCTCTGCGTCAGCACCGCGGTCGAAGAGCTTCTGCACGACGACCTGGCAGCCCGTATTCAACTGCTTCAGCCAGCTGTTGGTGCGCTCGACAAGGGTAAGTCGATCCGCCAACAACAGGTCCCAGGCTGCCAGACCGTCGGCCCAGCTCGTTACGCGCCCTACGCGCTCATAGAGGAAGCCCCTAGGGGGGATGGAGCGCAACGGGCCAATGTACTGGGCGCCTCGAAGAAAGCTCGCGAGGTGCGCAGTCGTGCCGAGAACGACCATCTCGAGGAAGGTACGAACCTGCTGTGCGGCGCGTTCTCGTTGAGCGATTGACGACTCCAGCGACTCGATCCGTTGCTTCGTTGCGTCGGATGGTGGCTGGAGACGAAGGGAAACTACTTCCTCCTTGTCACCCTCAATATCTCCAGCAGGGATCACGCGCAGCGGCTCACCGGGCGCGGGCAGAGCCGAAAGACGGCCGCGTCCAAGCGCGAACACAGGGAGCGAGCGGCCGTCTCCGAAGCCGCTACCGTCGCCAAGGCCAGCCCCGGCACCGATTCCACCGCCCTCCACCTCCAGCTCCCTGTGCAGCGCTTCTTCTGGGATAGCAATTTGCTCCCACTGCTCGGTCACATCGGCAGGAGCGTGCTTGGAAGTGATCTGGCGCTGAGTGCCGTCAGGCCTGATGGCCGTCGCGCCGGGCAGTTCGCGCGCCTCGCTCACCAACAGTTGGTGGCCCAGGTTCACGCGCGCGTGGAGCGGCTCCCCATCTCGCAGCGTCGCGCCCACCTCAAGCCATACGAGGGGCTCCGAGTCACCGTTCACGCCGATGACCGCGCGCTCGACGATGGGGCCGCGGAAACTCGTCGTCGTGAGAAAGCGGATGGTCAGCTCGAGCCACGCGCTCTCGACCTCGTCGTCGAGATCAGGAAATGGAAAATCTGTGAGGTCGCGACCGAAGCGCTCGAGACCACCCGGCGTGGCGAATTCGGCCCGAAGCACGATGGCTCGGTTGGCTTCGTGACGGTGCACCAGCCTCGCAAATCCCCCGAGCTCGAGCACGTTGCCACCGAGTTCGGTTCGGTCGACATCGGCGGCTCCGCGCTCAATGACTTCGTGCAGATAGAGCAGCGCCTGAAGGATCGTGCTCTTCCCCGCGCTGTTCGCACCGAACAGGAGGGTCAGGGGCGCAAAGTCGATTCGCTGGCGCGCGGCGATGCCCTTGAAGTTCTCGGCTTCAAGAGAAGTCAACATGCCGAAGCCCCCCGCGAAATACGCGTTCAGACAGTGAAGCGAAAAGGACCTCGGCGTCGCGAGAACACTGCTGGTGCTTCTCTCGAAGTTGCCAGATGGCCTCTTCGACGCGCGAGTAACGAGCCTGGAGTGCAGCGGGAGGCAGCATAATTGGCTGGCGGCCAAGGCCGGTCGTGTTGATGTTGTAATTACCCGCAGTAGTTGTGGCCTCCTTCAGTAGGCGTCTTCGGAAGGAGTCGGCTGAGAACAGTGCGTGAACGAATCCTGATGAAACTGGGGAGTTCCGAGGGAACCGGGCTCGGATCAAGTACGACGCGAACAACATTGGCTCGGCACGATTGAACACAGCAGACCGCGCGATGAAATTCGGATTGCCGTTTGACCTGACGAACAGCAGGTCTCCACGCAGGAGCATGAACCGCTGGGCTTCATCCAAGCCCATGTGAGCATACTTCAGCTCTGACATATCGATCTGTCCGCCGACGACGTTCGGGATCCTGAGCACTGCTCGGCCAGTTTGGTCGGTATCGCACTTCGTCGAAGTCCCGTAGGAGAAGTCGGTCCCAATCTCATCAAGCGTCTTTGTGGGCCACCCATTGGAGTTCGTCACCGGGTCCCCGAACATCTCCAAGAACGCCGAGCGCAGCAGTTCCTCGGTGAGGGCGATAGCCTCCTTGCGCTTGCGGCGGATGGAGTCGGCTTTTTCGAGGACGTCAGCAATGCGGTGTTGCTCGGGGAGTTCTGGCAGAGGAAATTCGTATGACAGCAAAGCCTCACGATTAATTTTTGGGATGTTCGTTCGTGAGGAATGCTTCTCTGCGAATTCCAAGAAGCCATCGTGCTGCAGCAGATATGCCAAATACCTGCGCTCTATTCGCCCACTGCGCGGCCTCAGCGGATACATATCCGCGCTGCATATTCCTTTAAAATCCGGCAAGGCGACCTTGTTGAGCGCTGGACGAATCTTGGAGTAGAGTACATCTTCCGGCCCGAATTCGTACTTGCCACTGATGAAGCTTAGCTCTCTGGCCGTGCGTAGACCGAAAAGTCTACCGCTACCAGATTCGATGTTGTCCCCTCCAACGTGAGGCCAATCGCAGTATGGCTCCTCGCGCGGATCTACTTGCCCCGAGGCCACATCAACGACATCTCCAAGGCGAACGTGACCAGTCACAGCATCCCCTCTAGCTTGGTCAGTTCATTGGCGATCTCCTTCTCAAGGCGGCGCAGCCTCACAATAATCTCTTTGGGCGGTTCGTACTTGCCCTCTACGTGCTTTGCTTCCTTGTATCGACTGACCGACAGCTCGAAGTTCTTCTCCTCGATTTCCTTCACCGGCACCATGAAGTGTTTCGCTGTACGGTCAGTGTCCTTCTTCGCACTTCGCTTCCGCCAGCGTTCGAGCGCGTCATAGAGGTCATTTTTCTCGATTGGACCAAGCCGTCCATGCTCTTCCGAAGCCTCTTTGCGCCTGTCATCAAGCGAAAACCCGTCTGCCTCGACTTTGTAGAAGAACACATGGTCCGTCTTGCCGCCCTTCGTGAAGACAAGAATCGCGGTTGAGACGCCCGCGTAAGGCTTGAAGACCCCCGACGGCAGCGAAATCACCGCTTCGAGTTGATTCTCCCTGACGAGCAACTTCCGAAGCTCCGTGTGCGCCTTCGACGAGCCGAAGAGCACCCCGTCCGGAACGATGGTAGCGCTTCGGCCACCCTTCTCCAGCATGCGAAGAATGAGTGCCACGAAGAGCAGCTCGGTCTTTTTCGTCTTCACCCTCTGGGTGAGAGTCGGATGGACGTCACCCTCGTCGAGGCTCCCTTTAAATGGGGGATTGGCGAGGATGACGTTGAAGCCGCCGACTGCCTGTTTCGGAAACTTCTCTGGAAATGAATTCGACAGCGTGTCCTGGTAGTGGATATCCGGGTTCTCGACACCGTGTAGCATCAAGTTCATCGAAGCGATGCGCAACATGGTCGCATCGAAGTCGAAGCCATGGAACATGCCGCTCTGGATGTGCTCGCGGTACGGCTCGAGCAGGTCGCCAGTGTAGATAGTCTCGCCGTTCTCGCCCTTGAGCTTGCCCTGCGCCGAGGTGTGCTTCTCCAACAGGTACTGCATCGCGCTGACGAGGAAGCCGGCGGTGCCACACGCAGGGTCACCGATGGTCTCCGTAGGCTGGGGCTCCAGCAACTCGACCATGAAGCGGATGATGTGGCGAGGCGTTCGGAACTGACCGTTGATCCCGGCCGTCGTGAGCTTGCTGAGCAGGTACTCGTAGAGGTCGCCCTTCGCGTCGCCGTCGGCAATGGGCAGCTTGTCAATCATGGTCACGGCCGACACGAGCAGGCCCTGCTTCTGAATCATGAGCTGCGCATCCTGCATGTACTCGGAGAAGGTCGTTCCTCCGTTGAGCTTGCGGAAGTGCGGGAACACCTCGTCGCGCACCACGCGCAGCATCTCGCCCGCGTCCTTCTGCTTGAAGTTCTTCCAGCGCCGCAGGTCGTCCTTGCCCGAGAAGCGCCCCTGGAACGGCTTCTTCGTGCGCTCCGCCTTTCGCTCGCCGGTGGTTTCCATGATGTCGAGCAGGCGCGCGAACATCAGGAAGGAAATCTGCTCGATGACCGTCAGCGGGTTGGTGATGCCTCCGGTCCAGAACTCGGTCCAGAGCTTGTCGATGTCGCTCTTCTGCTGGGTGGTCATGGTGCTCATGAGGCCTGGCTCGTGGGGGGGCGGTCGCTCGGCGCCGCCAGCTCGGGTTCGAAACTGCTCAGGATGGCGAGGAGTTCATCGACGTCACTGGGCTCTGTGAAGACGCCGTCGACGCTCTCGGCATGAATGGTGGTGAAGGGCGGCTCGTAGAGGCGCTTGATTTCGATGCCGCCGTTCTGCGCGATGTGGTTCTGCAAGACCTGCAGGAAGCGGAGCTGCTGCGAAGAGAGCCGCGGGTGCTTGTGGACGAAAGCGGTGAACGCCTTCTCCACGGCCGCCGCGTCGAGTCCGACGAGCCCGCGGAACACGGTGAGCAGCGACCGCCGGGTCTCGGGGTCGTGGCCCGCGAGGTGCTTCACGTTGGCCTTATCGTCCACCTCAAGGACGAGCTTCGCGAGCTCCTCCAGTTCCTCGTCCCGCACGGCGCCGCCCGCGCGGATGCGCTGCAGGACCGGGTTCTCCGCGAAGCGCTCGCGCAGCACCGTCTCGACGCGCCGCTTGTATTCAACCAAATCGAGCCCTTCGAGACGAGGGATGTAGGTCACCGCGGAGAAGTCCGCGTCGTCAACGTCGAAGACCTGCGGCGCGACGCGTGTCGTCGGGGAGAACTGCTGGTACTTCATGATGCCCCGCAGCTCCCGGCGCAGCCCTTCGAGATGGTGGACCTCGACCGAGGCCCAGAACTCCTTGCTCTGCACCTGCTTGATGGACTCGGCGCACGCCTTAACCGGGTTCTGGTTCTTGGCCAGCAGCTCCACGGCCTCCCGCACCCGGGCGCGCAGGTCCTGTACCCTGGGCGCGTCCGGTCCACCCCGGACGAGTTCGATTTCGAGGCGCGTCATTAGCAGGTCGAAGCGGTAGGCGGCCTCGTCGCCTCGGATGTTCCGCAGGTGCTGCAAGGGGGCCGCGAAGGACAGGAGATCCGCCTTCGTCGCCGCAGCAAAGTGGTGGACTCGGTCGCCGTCCGCCAGCAGCTCAATCGCTCGCCAGTTCTTGCGCGCATCGATGCTGTTCGTGTCTCGCACCGCGCGGACATCTCCGATGATGAGCGCGGCAGCAGCCTCGAACGTGGTCTGGTCCATCCTGTCCAGCGCGACCTGGGCCAGCTCGACGCGCGCCTCGAAGAGCTGCTGCAGCAGCGACTTCTGCTGGGATGGCTGCTTCTCCTTGTACTGCTCGTCGAAGAACCAGAAGTTCGACCAGAAGTCGAAGATGAGGAACTCCGTCTTGTCCCGGCCGAGGCCGAAGAGGTCCTTGCGGAGCCGCGTCCCGCGGCCAATCATCTGCCAGAACTTTACGTAGGACTTCACTGGCTTGGCGAACACGAGGTTTACCACCTCGGGGACGTCGATGCCGGTGTCGAGCATGTCCACCGAGATGGCGATGGTGAGCTCACTGTCCGGGTTCTTGAAGTCGTCGATGAGCTGGTCGGCCCTGGCTTCCTGGGTGTCGATGACGCGGCAGAAGGCGGAGCCGTACTGCGGATACAGCTCGTTGAACATCTCCGCGAGGTGTATGGCGTGGAGGTGGCTCCGCGCGAAGACGATGGTCTTCCCCACATGGCTGCCGGTCGCCTCGCGGATTCCCTCTTCCATCAACGAGCGCCAGATGAAGCCCGTTGTGTCCTTGTTGAAGAAGTACTTGTCTAGGTCCTCCGCGCTGAAGTCGACCTGATCGGCGGCAGGGTCCTGCTCCTCGAGCTGCTCGCGCTGCTCTTCGTCCATCCTCCAATAGTGGAACCCCTGCTCGCGGAACTGGCTCTTGAACGAGCGCACCCGGAAGGGCACGAGGAACGGCGGCTTCGACTTGACCGCCTCCTCGAAGCTGAAATGCGAGGTCGGATCCCGGTCCTCGCAGCCGAAGAGTAAGTAGGTGTTGCGCCCAACATAGGGAATTGGCGTCGCTGTGAGCCCGACCTCAAGGGCATCGAAATACTCGAACAGCGCGCGGAACTTCTTATAGATGCTGCGGTGTGACTCGTCGGCTATGATCAGGTCGAAGAAGCCGACGTCGAAGTCCTCGAAGCACTTCATCATCGCCGGGTAGGTGGCGAGATAGATGCGCTTATCGCGGTCGCCCGACGTGGTGCTGTCCACGACAACACGCGGCTCACCGGGCATAAACTCCTTGAAGACGCGGTCCGCCTGCTTACGCAGCTCCCGCCGGTCGCAAAGGAACAGGATGCGCTTCACCCAACCGGCCCGCATCAGCACATCGCAGAGCGAGATGGCCACGCGCGTCTTGCCGGTGCCCGTCGCCTGCACCAGGAGCGCCTTGCGGAACTTGAAGGTGAAGCGCTCGCAGACCCGCTTGACGGCCTCAAGCTGATACATGCGATTCGCGATGGCGAGGTTGGGCTCCACGGTCGTAAGCAGCTTCTTGTTCGTCCTCTGGTGGGTGAGGTACTCGAGGCTGTCCTTCGAGTAGAAGCCGTACACCCTGCGGACCGGATAGCCCTGCGCGTCATCCAGCAGGAAGATGTCCACGCCGTTGGTGAAGAAGATGACCGGGCGCACTCCATGCTCCTGCTCGAGACTAGACGCGTACTGGCGCGCCTGCTCCTCACCGGCCCGAGCATCCTTCGCCGCCCGCTTCGCCTCAATGACGGCGAGCGGCTTGCCGTCGTCGCCGTAGAGCACGTAGTCGGCGAAGCCCTTGCCTGACGCCGTCGGCATGCGCGACAGCCGCACCTCCTGTCCCACCTCGGTGGTGTTGGCGCCATTCGCCCCCACGTCCCACCCCACCACCAGGAGCGCCTGGTCGATGAGGCGGCGCCGCGTCCTCTCCTCGTCGAACTGGAGGATGGATGCGACCTTTTGCCCTTCTTCCTTCAGCCCGGCTAGCTCGGTGGCGTGCTCGGCGGCAGCACGCTCCGCGTCGAGCCGCTTCCGGGTTTCCTCCTGGAGCGCGGCGAGCACGGACTCATACTTCGCCTCCGCGAGGCGCAGCTTTTCCAGCGATTCCTTCGTCTTGCCGGCGCCTCCCTGCTCCGGCGGCGGCGCCGAGTATGGCGGGGCATCCCGGAGGTCGCCCCCGTCCACCTGGACGTGGAACCAGCGGGCGATGTCGAAGAGCTGGGCGAGGCAGTCGAGCGAGAGCTGGCTCGTGATGAGCTTCCGGGGGTGGGCGGCGTGGTTGCCCCCCTTCCGCACTGCGTGAAGTTTGTTCTGGACGACCTCGGGCACGGCCAGCCGGAACGGCTCCGCGGTCATCAGGTCATTGAGGTTGTCGGAGAAGGGCGGCTGCAGCCGGTACTTCGTATAGATAGCGGAAACGGCCTGCTCCACGAAGGTGCGCTGCTTGATGAGGGAGCTTGCCGGGTCCTCGTGGGCGTAACGCTCCGCGAACCCCCCGAGATCCGCGAGCACGGCGCGCTTCGCGCGCAGGAACTCGAAGTTCTGCGACTTCATGTACTCGCTCTCCGTGCCGGCCATGTTGGCGCTCTTATCAATGACCGTGCCATCAATCCTGGACCTTGTACTTCGCGAGCCAGTTGGTGAGGGGCTGGTAGCTCGGCAGTCCTACCAGATCCGCCGCCTAGGTCTTGTTTCCACGGGTCTCCTTCCATGGCATAGAGCAGGTAGTCTCGAGCAAATTCCTTCAACAATTCCAACAGGTTGGAGCCGCCACTGAGCGGCCTTCCGAGCGCGCCCGCCGACTGGAGGCTGCCACGGGTAGCAGGGCCTCGCGAACGTCCTCTACCGAGATGGAGGTCCCCTCGCTCTAGATGGCGGCACGGCTCAGGGTGTTGAGCAGCTCCCGCACGTTGCTGGGCCAAGCGTGGGCGAGGAGAGGATTCCTTGCACACGCGGAAAGCTTCTTCTCCCTGTAGCCCGACTCGGTGGCCGCCTCGCGGTTCACCTGGGAAACGAGGTGGTCGATGAGCACTTGTGCCTACCCAAAATTCGGTCGCTGCGTCATGAGTGCGTCAAGTCTAGTCCGACAGTGGGCAAAGGTGGGTGAGTATGGCGCGACGCCAGCGAGTTTCTGTGCCGGCGAAGAGGGGGCGGAAACACGGAGGGCACTTCGCAACCTCAAGGTTCGAGTTCCGGACCTCCTGTGCTTACCCGAAATTCGGTCGCTGCGTCACGAGCACGTCAGCCGCGTCATGCGTCTGAGCTGCGAGTGCTGCCCGGGCGGAGCTGATGCAGAATCGCCCCTCCAGGACCTGAAGCATGGGCCACGTCGTGCGCGGCACCTCCTCGTCACCCCCAAGGACGGTGGCGTGGAGGGCGCCGTCTGCCTCCCTCACCTCGACATGGGCGGCCCGGGCACGCATGGCGCTCGCGACGCTTCGCATGCGGAACAGCTCCAGCGCCGTCACGTGCTATAGCCCCAGGGGGCTGCCCCGAACGTGCCTCTGGAGCATCCCCAACTTTCAGCAGTCCACGTCGGCCGGGTAACTAACCTCTGCTGAAGCCAACTAAAGGCTCCGGCAAGGCCGCGAGGCGAGGCGGCTCATTCCTGGCGCGCAGGCGTTCTCCCCGCCATCCATCGGAACAGGCCCCAGATCACCCGCGCCCTCCCGCTGCGATAGAATATTTTTGAGGCGTGAGGTGTCCTGAGGGCCACTGTAGGACGCCGAAGACCATCAGACAGGGGGCTCCGTGCTGCTAAACGCGTGCTGTCGCAATGGCTTTCTGTCGCTGTGCACTCTCGCGACGATCACGTCGGCCGAGGCCACTTCCATGCCAACGCAGGCCGGGCCACCGCCAGGAAGCTACGCACTCAAGGGCCTGACGAAGGTGATGGCGGGACCCTATGCGCGCGAGTTTCACCCCGTCATGCAGGTGCACGTCCTACCTACAGACAAGGCGGGGCACCTCGCCGTAGAGGTGGCCTACCAGGGTAAAGTCTGTCGGCTGACCGCTATTGTCGAGAGTGCCCATCACAGCGTCCTGCCCGCAGGTCAGACGTGCCATCAGCATATCGTCGGCAACAGGTTTGAGGTCGATGTCGTTGGTACGTTGCGCAGCGGGACACTCTCGCACAGCGGCGCGTTCGTCCACTTGGTCACCGACTGGGATCTCCTTGGGAAGGTCAAGCTGGACTCCTGGAGGGGGTTGCCGCTTCCCGGCTTGGTGCCGTTGCCCTTGGCTTACCTCCCTAGCAATGTCTCTGGCATCCTGCATCAGGAGGTCTCCGGCGAGGCAGAGCCTGCGCCGGAGTCGATGAATCCATGAGCAAGCGTATCTTCGCCATCTCCGACCTCCACATTGGAGGCACGGACACTCCCATGCTCGGCCATCCCGAGTTGCTGGCGGGCTTTCTGGAGCGGCTCGCCAACTACACGCCGCGCCGTGGCGAGACGACGGAGCTCGTCATTCACGGCGACTTCATCGATTTCCTCGCCGAGCCCCCCTTTGAAGCGTGGACGACGACCGAACAGGCCGCACTGAGCAAGTTCAACGAGGTCTGGGACCGCAAAACGCTCACGCCCATCTTCGAGGGACTGGGGAAGTGCGCACGCAAGCTTAACAAGCTCACACTGCTACTCGGGAACCACGATGTGGAGCTGGCGTATCCTCGCGTCCGCGAGGAATTGCTCCGCAAGCTTCGCGTGCAAGAGCCGCGCTGCCACTTCGTCTTCAATAACGAGGCATACCGAATTGGCGACGTGTTGATTGAGCACGGCAATCGCTACGACGGGTGGAATGCTATCGACCATGACGGCCTGCGGCAGGCCCTGAGCTGCGCATCCCGCGGAGAGCCTGCTCCCCACCCCATGGAAATCTGCCCAGGCTCGCTCCTGGTCCGAGACGTCATCAACCCACTGAAGACCCGCTACCACTTCATCGACCTCCTCAAGCCCGAGGACAAGGTCGTTGCACTGCTCCTCTCAGCACTGGAACCTGCGCTGGGGTTCGACCTGCCCACCATCTTCAAGGGAGCGGGACACTACGTGAGCCAATGGGCCCGGAATCGACCGTGGAAGTCGCGCCAGGACGGACGCCCCCCCGAGGTCGAACGGCTCATGCACGACACCGCATCCAGCGGGGTCCCGCGCCCGCTCGCGGATGAGTTCAAGTCGGAACTGGCGCCGGCCGAAGGGGCTCGCCCGCTGTCGTATGGCCCCCGTGCTCTCTCCAAGGAGTTCCTGCGCGACCCGAATGCAGAGGGCTTGGCGGCTCATGCGCGCCAGAACCTGCACCTCTCGCCGGCTCGCTTGAAGAAGCTCCAGGTCGCGCTGCGACACGCGCTCTCGGATGACCGCACCTTCGATCCTCAGGAATCCGATGGCCCGTACTTCGCCGCCGCGCAGCGGATGTCGCGGAACTCTGCCTGGTCACCTGCCCCGCCCCGGGTGGTCATCATGGGCCATACCCACTTGGCGCGATGGAAGGAGGAGGGCCTGCTCACCTACCTGAATACCGGCACCTGGGCGGACCTCATGGCCGTTCCCCCTGCGGTGCTGGAGGACTCTGTGTCCGCGCGGGAAGCCCTCGCGGACTGGATGAATGCGCTCGCGCGCAATGAGTTGGGGGGCCAGCGCGAGCCTCGACCGCATTTCGCGGACGTGCGCCTGAATGCCGAGGGCAGTCTGCTGATTGGAGGCTCCCCTCTGCTGCGTTCGTTCGACCCCGAGGAGGCCTTGTAGATGAGGCCCACGCCCCTTCGGATTCAGGTGGAAAGACCTGAGTGCCAGGCCGAGTTCGGCACGGGGTGGCTGCTGCTCACCGAGTACGGCGCGCGAGTGGTCACCGCCTTCCACGTCGTTGGTGATGCGCCGACACAGCAGTGGTGGGAGAAACGGGCTCCAGGCACCCGGTATACGGCCCGACTTCCTGAAGGAGCGGGAGAGCTAACGTTGTGCCCGAGCGCGCAAGACTTCGGGCTGGATCTGGCCCTCCTGGAGGTGACGGGCGGCCCGGTCGACAAGGTCAGCGGGGTCAACCTGTCAGCGCTGCTTTCCCACCGCCCGGAAGCACGAAGAAGGTGGTGCTGTGAGGGCTATCCACTGTCCAGCGGGGGGAGACTCCTATCGATGGTCGGGCAGCTCACCTCCGTTTCGAGCGACGGTCACCGGCTCCAACTGCTGATGGATACCCGGATTCCGTATCCCGATGGGGCATCGGGTGCGGCCGTAATTGACGAGGATACCGGCACCGTCATTGGCGTGCTCACCTCGGCGCTTGAGGACCCCGACACCCGGCAGTTGACGAACGTGGTCTATGCGTCATCTGCGAGGGTCCTGGCAGAGCTGGTGGGAAGGAAACCAGTCCTCCTGGCTGGCCCGTTCAGGGGACTCCACCTGTTGTGGTGGGCAATGGTCAGGCCCGAGCTCTGGGCGCGTTACTTCACCGTCGGTGGGCCGCCTACGCTGCCCCCCGACTTCTCGCTGAGCCATCTCGCCGCTCAGCAGCCAGAAAGACACTCCAGGCCGACGTTTGAGACCTTGCTGCTCCACTGCGCCGCGGGTGCAGCGCTGGTCTTGCTGCTGGCCTTGCTGACACCCCTCCTGCTGTGCTTCAGCAGGCCCGAGCTCCGCGACACCTACTTCCTCCGCCACCTGATTCACAACGTGGCGCTGACCGCCACCTTCGGAGTGGCAATCAGCGTCGGTCTCGGCGTCGCGGCGGGCATGGCCAGCGCAACGGTGGGCTCGGTCCTGGGCGCCCTGGGAGTCTCCCTCTCCCTGGTGGGCATGGGGGACTCGCATGCTTCCCTGGGCCATGGTGCCTCGGCGGGAGGAGCCCTCGGGGCGGCGGCGATGGTATTCCTCCAGACATCCCGGGAGGCCGTTCCCGGTACCCGGGAAAGCCGACTGCACTTTCCCTGGAAGCTTGGCTTCGCATGCTCGGTGGTCATCGCGCTCTTTGCCCTTGGCTACTGGGCTGCGCAGGAGTGGGTGGCAACAAAGCACCCCGCCGCCATGTTCGTCGCGGGAGCCGTACTGGGCGGTGGACTGGGCCTGCTGAATTCACTGCCGGGATGGCAGCGACTGCGGGCCGCAGGCGGCATCCGCCCTCAAATGGTCTCCTCGCTCCTGACCTGGAGCAGAGGCCCGCTCGTGGTGGGCGCGGGCCTGGCGTGCTGGGTCGTAAAGCCAGGACAAGACGAACTCCTCGGCAATGGACTGGCCATTGGTGTCCTCGCTGGGCTGGTCCTGGCCGCAGCGCTCTCCGTCATCCATGCACTCAGCCAGGGGCTGCTCAGCGCGAGGTACACGTTCGTTTTCAGCATCTTGGGACTCGTGGGGGTGTGCCTCGTGCTCCTGATGTCCTTCAGTCAGGGCTCGGGCCCCTGGGCCTCGCTCCACGACATTCCTCAGCCGGCCAGACTCCTGATGGGGGTACTGGCTGGGCTGGCCTCGTCCGTGGCGCTCCTCCAGTCCCTCCGCCGTGTAGTGCTTGGACTCACCGCCCTCCCCTCCAGCGCCAGTACGCCTCCAGCGTCAAACCTGGAGACCTGAAGAGCGCCCATGTCCTGAGGGTGAATACAGGATGCGGATAGCCGTCCTGGGACCGACAGGCTCAAGCCATAGCCGGAAGAGGTATGTCCATGTCCAGCATGCTCGCCCTCTCGGGGCTAACGCTGTACGTCGCCGCCACACAGGCCGCCGCGCCGCAGCTCGCCTCCCAACCGTTGGTCACGGACGAGCCTTCGCGCATTACCGTCAGGGTCGCGACGCCGCTCAACGCGTTGCAGATCCTTGCTGAGAGTTCGGTGCCTCCCGAGGACATCAAGACCGGGGCATGGACGATGGTCGACAACGATAGCTGGGGCCTGAAGTGGGAGGTACGACGGGAGCCCATGGTACTGACGACCACGGGCCAGACGCTCCGCATCGGCACCACCCTTCACTACAAGGCGTGGGCCTGCAAGCGCGAGAAAAAGCCGTGGCCCCTCAAGGGCCACATCTGCCCCCAGGTCGCATCCTGCTCGGGCGCGATGCAGGCATGGCTCGACGCGACGCCGCAGGTGACTCCGGAGTGGAGCGTGGACCTACACGAGGTCCCTGGCACCCATCCGCTGTCACGCTGCAAGGTCACCTTCCTGAACATCGACGTGACGGACCGCATCACGTCGGCACTCACAAGCAAGCTGGGCGAAGTCGCCGGAACGGTGGAGGAGCGGCTCTCGAAGACGCTCTACCACTCCGCCGAGACGGCCTGGAAAGAGATTCAGGAGCCCTTGGCGCTGGGTCAGGACCTCTGGCTGAACGTGGCGCCCCAAGGCATGCAGTTGGCCTCGTCGGGCATCCAGGACGCGCAGTTGGTCCACCAAATCCACCTTCTGGCCGATGTCCGCGTCGGGAGTAGAAAGGGCGCGTCCCCAGTCACGCCGCTGCCCAAGCAGCTCTCTGGCATCCATGCGCCCGACTTCCGAATCGTGGTCGATGGCGAGGTGGACTACTCCCATGCGTCCCGACTGCTCCGTGAATCACTGCGAGGGCGGACGTACGAATTGCAAGGGAGAACCCTCACCATTACGGATGCGAGTATCCAGGGACAGGGAGGCAAGGCGGTGGTGAAGGTGGACCTCTCGGGTGGAGAGAACGGGGTCACCCTCTACTTGGTGGGAGTGCCGCACTATGAACCCTCGACCCAGGTCCTTAGCATCCAGGACCTGGACTTCAGCGTGGAGACGAAAGACGTCGTGCTGCAACTGGCTTCGTTGCTGTTTCATGACCAGTTGCGTGACGATATCGACCAGCGCACGCGCTGGCAGTTCCCTGATCTGGGGGCTGCGATTACCCGTGCCACCACGACCAGCCTGAACAGGTCCATAGGCGAGAAGGCGAAGTTGGAGATTCAGCTCTCGCAGGTACACGTCCGCCGTGTGGAGACATCCGAGCTCGGATTCCGTGTCACAGCACACATTGATGGCAATGCCGCAGTGACCGCTACGCCCTAGGAGCGTGTCGGGGTAATCGGAAGAACCTATTTGAAAGGTAGGCAGAGGCGTGGTGCTCTTTGCCTACCTATGAGCAAGACCTTCCGCCCCTACGCGCCGGAGCAGTCGGAGTTGCTGCCGCCCTCGCCCCGAGAGTGGCTGCCCGCCGGGCACGTGGCGTACTTCATCCTGGACACGGTGGCGGAGCTGGACTTGAGGCCGCTGCTGGAGCGCTACGAGCGGGAACTGCGAGGCTACCCGCCGCACCACCCCAGGATGATGGTGGGGCTGCTGCTCTACGGGTACTGCGTGGGGGTGGCCTCCTCGCGCAAGATTGAGAAGAAGACGTACGAGGACATCGCCTTCCGAGTCATCGCCGCCGGCCAGCACCCGGACCACAGCACGGTGAGCGAGTTCCGGCGCCAGCACCTGGACGTGCTGGCGGGGCTCTTCGTGCAGGTGCTGGCGCTCTGCCAGAAGGCGGGGCTGGTGCAACTGGGGCACGTGGCGCTGGACGGCACCAAGCTCAAAGCCAACGCCAGCAAGCACAAGGCGATGAGCTACGAGCGGATGCAGCAGCGCGAGAAGGAGCTGGCCGAGAAGGTCGCCGCGCTGCTCAAGGCGGCCGAGGCGGCGGACGCGGCCGAGGACAAGCTCTACGGCAAGAAGAAGCGCGGAGACGAGCTCCCCGAGGAGCTCCAGCGAGCCGAGACGCGGCTGGCGCGCATCCGCGCCGCCAAGGCGGAGCTGGAGGCCGAGGCGAAGGCAGCCAGGGCAGCGCAGCAGGCCGAGAAGCAGCAGGCGGAGAAGCAGCAGGACGGGGGCGACGAGCCGCCGAGCGGCCCGACACCGCTGCCGCGCCACCAGGTGCAGAGCGAAGCAGACGGCCCCCCCAAGCCCAAGGCGCAGCGCAACTTCACCGACCCGGAGAGCCGAATCCAGAAGACGCAGCAGGGCTTCATCCAGGGCTTCAACGCGCAGGCCGCCGTGGACGCGGCGCACCAAATCATCGTGGCCCAGGCCCTCACCAACCAGCCGCCGGACGTCGAGCACTTCCTGCCGCTGCTGGAGCAGGTGGTGGAGAACTGCGGCGAGGTGCCCCAGGTGACGACGGCGGACGCGGGCTATTTCTCCGAGGAGAACCTCACGCGCGCGGCAAGCATGGGCATCAATGCGTACGTGGCCGTCGGGCGGCAAAAGCACGGCGTGCAGCCGCCCGCGGTGCGAGGACGAATGCCGCGCGAGCTGAGCGTCAAGGATTGGATGGCGCGTCGGCTGAGGACGAAGGCAGGACGACAGGTATACGCCCGACGCAAAGCGGTGGCGGAACCGCCCTTCGGCCAAATCAAACAGGCGCGAGGCTTCCGCCAGCTGCTGCTGCGTGGGCTCAAGAAGGCGCGCGGCGAGTGGGCGCTTATCTGCCTCACCCACAACCTGCTGAAACTCCATCGGGCCCAGGCCACCGCGTAGTGGCGGTGCCGCCGGCCCCAGACGGGCGAGGCGGCACCTGTGCTGCAATGAGCTTGGTATCCAGCTCCTTGCCCGTTACCCCAACACACTCCTAGCAGGCTGTTGAGAAACGCCTCCTGGGAGATCGCCCCCGCACCGTCGCGTGGTGTCGTGCGCACACCGGAGGACGAGATGCGAGGACGGCTGTACCTAGCCGAAATTCGTTCGCCGCTTCACGAACTCGTTGAGGCGCGAGCACGGAGCCACCGAGTGCCTGTAGCGGCGAAGGGGGAGGTGGAGCACCGGGGGCGGCATCGGGACGTACCAAGCTGCTGCTGCGCGCGGCCTGGCTCGACACCGCCTGCGGAGGCCTGCCAGCGCAGGCTGCGGACGCCAAGCGGACGGGCCGCGATGGACCGCGGGGGCACCCGGACAGGGCTTCGTCCCGAGGCCGGCGCGCGCGTCGAGACCATGCGACCTGCACCTACCCCATGCTTCGCCCGCGAGCCCACGCCCCACCGCCGCCACGCACTCTCGGTGAAGCGGGCGCCGAGACGATCAGAACCAAGGACGGGAGGTCACCCACCGTCTAGTTTGCGGACATTCAATCGGCCCCCGATTGAAGGGCTCGCCCAGCCCCCTCTTTGAAACCGCTGGGTATCACTCGCCTTTAGGCCCTCAGAGAGTTTGAGCCCTCTGAGAGAAAAGCCGAGAACGAGTTCGCGCAGGGCTTCATTCGGGGAGCAAAAAAAGAAGGCCCTGCCCTAGCCCGGCAGGGCCTTTTTGCTTTTCCAGGGGCCTGAGATGAACGGCGCTGGGCCTTCGTGCCGAAGCCCCAGAATCCCAAGGGATTCTGGCTCGCGGCGCTGAAGAGGACGCTCTCGGCCCTCTTCCTCGCAGAGCGAGATGCCTGCTCTCCTCCGCTGCCAATTGGGCTCTCTGGACCGCGCTTTCACCCGTTTTTGGGAGAGCGAGGCCGAGAGTGGTTAACAGTTTTGTTAACCACTGCAGGCAGCCGATTCTGACTATCCCGGACATTCGATGTCATACCTTCCAGGGTTGCTGCGCTTCCCTGTCTCCAAGGAGGCTCGGATCCTCTTGCCAGCTCGCGCCACCAATAAGTTGTTAACCGAGAGCATGAAGAAGCGGCCACCGTTTACTGACTACACGCGAGTTCGTCGCGCGGTGCAGACTTTCCGAGACAACACTCACAGCGCCTAACGAAAGTGCGGACCAGACTGGCCAGGAGCAAGGGCCGTCTCCAGCTTGAGGAGCATGCTCCGCGAACTCGTTCCCGACGCCTTCTGGCAGCGCGTGGCGCCGCTGCTGCCTCCACCTCGGCCCAAGAAGAAGCTGGGCCGTCCTCGTGCGGACGACCGGGCGGCGCTGGAAGCTATCGTCTTCGTGCTGAGGAGCGGCATCCCGTGGGAGATGCTGCCTCGCAAGCAGTTCGGCCTATCGGGCATGACAGCCTGGCGCAGGTTGGAGGAATGGACCCGGGCCGGCGTGTGGGAGCAGCTCCAGGCGCGGCTGCTGGATGAGCTGGGCATGAGAGGCAAGGTGGACTTCTCGAGAGCCTCCATCGACTCCTCGTCCGTCCGGGCGTCAAAAAGGGGGCCCTCACGGGCCCAAGCCCGACGGATAGAGCGAAGGCGGGTAGCAAGCATCATCTTCTCGTAGACGCCCAGGGCCTGCCGCTCACCGAGTCCGTGACGGCCGCCAACGTCCACGACACGCACGAGTTCTTCCCGCTCATCGACTCCGTGCCCGCGGTGAGGATGCCTTCGGGCCAGCGAAGACTGCGACCAACAAAGCTGCACGCCGACAAAGCCTATGCCTCCAGGAAGAACCGGCAGGGACTCCGCCTGCGAGGCATCGCCACTCGCATCGCGCGTCCAGGCGTCGAATCCAAGGAGCGGCTGGGGCGCTATCGCTGGGTCGTGGAGCGCACGCTGGCTTGGAAGAACCAGTTGCGCCGCCTTCGTGTCCGCGACGAGCGCAGGGACGACGTGCACTTTGGATTCCTCGTCCTCGGCTGCTGCGTCATGCTCCTACGACGCCTCTGTCCTGGCATTTGTTAGGAGCTGTCAGACTGTCGCGCCCGCGTCCTCGGCCGACACAGCCTTCTGGCCACGTGGCTTTGAGACTGTCCACACAGGGTCCAATGCCCCCGAATGGGAGCATTCGGGCAAGAACGACGGCACCAAAGTGGCCCTCCAGCAGTTACCCGCCTAGGTCAACGACTACAACACCGAGCACTCGCACAAAGCACTGAAGATGCGCTCCCTGCGCGAGTTCCGACTCGCGACTCCACCCCACTAACCGTGTCCGATTGTCAGAGACCGGGGCAATGGACCGCGTCGGGATCGGCTGAACGAATCGCATCCGATGATCCACCGGGACTGGTCCCTGGCGGCCGGTTGCCTCATGCCCGCGCGCGGAGGGGGGTCAAGGGCGCCGAACCGTTCAGGTCTTGGCGAAGCCGACCCTTGTCGCTCCCGAGCACGCGGGCTCCTTGGTCTGATTGAAACCGCGATCCGAGCGGGTGACCCGCGAGCGATCCGATAGGGCGGCCCATGACAGTCCGATTTGACGGAGGCAACTCCTGGTGCTGCATGCCTGGATGCAGCACCAGGAGAACGGCGTCCATGGACAACCTGTCGGTCACCCGAATGGGCGCAGTCTTACTGGGTAGCAACGGCCCCAGCCTCGCCCATAACTCTTCCGGGCATCTGCCTTCCGGCATCCTTCTTCACTAGCCCCAAGCCCCTGCCATCCAGTTCTCAGAACGCAGCAGGCGGGCCGGCTTCTTCCCTACCGAAATATGCCCTTAGAGGAAGGAACTATATGATGAGAGGGAGCCACAAAGAAGGTCGCGTGCACTGGCTGAGCATCCGGCCGCAGCCGCCCTACGCCTAACCAGACGCTAGGCCCATACAAAAATCAAAACAAAAAAACCACCATGACAAACAGCACCAACCAAACCCCGACCACACCACCATTCCGCACATCCATCCCACGAACAGCAATGTCAGCCTACACGGCTGGCACACTCACACTCAGCGCCATTCTCGCCATTACAGCAATCTCCGAAATCTCATCTCGACACCACGCACTCGCAGAGATCGCAAACACCGAGACACAACTCATAAACGCAGTCCTCCGGAAAATCGAGACACAAAACCACAAAACCACAACGGACACCCCTCACTCCGAAATCGACAATAAAATACAATTCGCACAACTAGTCTATTTCAACACACAAAAAGCCCGAGCAGACATCAACACACTGTCGGCACGAGGAGGCGCAACAGAAGAGAGCACCGTCAGGGAAACGATGCGCGGTCTCGAACTGACCGCAACTCTCATAAAGGCCGAAATAGGCGACTTCAAAACAACCCTACCTCTCAGTTCTCGGGAAAATCCCAGCCACTCATCATTCCGTCTCCCCACACAAGAACTAGCCTATGTTCGCAACGACTTTCTCATCGCAATCATCATAATAGCTTGCACTCTCGTTGGCTCAATTATCGCAACAATGCGAGAGGGGAAAGGACTCAGTCTCCCGCCCGAGCAGCTTGCGCTCGGCATGGCCTCGGGATTTGTTATTTTCCTTGCACTGCGCGGCGGGCGCAACGTCTTCATGCTGGATCTGGCAGGCGAACTGCCTAATTTCAACCCATACAGCATGGCATTCAGCGGATTGCTCGTTGGCCTATTCACAAGGCGCGCATACGCCCTAATTACCATCCTGGTTGACGAGCTTGAGGGCCGACTCAAAGCCGCTGTCGCAGGCCCCAATATCTCCAGCACCACCAAACAACCGCCAAGCGAACAAACACAACCAACAAGCACAGACACCACACCAAATCGAGAAACCACTGAACCAACCGCTGGCGCTCGACTACACCAAGCGATCGTCATCCCTGAAGGAAACCACAGTAAGTTGTCCCCGTCTCCCGAGGGACGGCCGACACCAGATAAAGAAGAGCGTGCATAGACCTTAGAGCCTATTTCGGCAGAAGTGACTGGAACCAGGTGATGATGCCCAGTGCGAAGTGCAGCATCACCACGTAGGTGTTGAGGCACCTGGGAGTGCCTCCGGCACCGTGCTCGCCACCGACCGATACACGCCCCGGAAAGAACAGATCCGGTTCCTCCGCGCCCGCGACCAGCACTGCCGCATGCCCGGCTGCCGCCAACCCGCCATCCGCTGCCAGATCGATCACAACCACGAACACCAACACGACGGCAGAACCGACGTGTGCAACCTCTGCACCCGCCACCACACTCTGAAAAACCGATACAGAGTGGACGATGACGCAGACCGCCGGCGGGGTGCTGCACTTCACCAGTCCCCTCGGCCGCCGCTACCGCGAAGCCCCCCAGAGTCATGTTCCTC
>NZ_RAWC01000107.1:0-29176 GCF_003611685.1 Corallococcus sp. CA049B
CCCCCGCGCCCAGCACCGTCATCGCCCCCATGGCCCGGGCGCGCGTGCGGTACGGCCCGCCCTTGTCCACCAGCGCGACGAAGAGCCCGGCCATGCCCGCCCACGCAGCCGCCGGCTGCGACAGGAGCGCGGAGATCAGCAGCGGAACGCCCAGCGCCAGCCCCGTGCGCAACCCCGCCGCCACCGCGGGACGGCCCGGCTGGAAGCGGAAGAGGCCCGCGACGTGGCGGGGCAGGTGTCCCCGGGCCGCGCGGCCCCGTGGCGCCACCCAGCCCTCCGCCACCGTCTCGCCTCCGTCCCCGCGCATCCCCGCTCCTTCCCCGGGTGAACGTCCCTGGAGGAAGAAGATGGGGTCCGCGAGCGCCGGATTCCGCCCCTGCCCGCCCGCATGCACGGCGAACGGGCCAGAACGCCTGGCGTCCAGACACGGGGTGTGGGTGGACGGGCGTGCACAGGCAGGCTGAAAATGAACGGAAATACACCCCCGAGCACCCGCCTACCTACCGGTCGGAATGTGTTCCCGAAGTGGATGTAGGACGAAAACTTCACCTGTGAATTCATGAGCTTGGACCCACTCATGACCGTGTAAGCAGCCACCCACACGCAACAATGGAACGGCTGACACGAGAATCAATTTGTCCGCTTCACCTGTCCCCCGAAAGCACTCCCCCATGGCCCTGCGCACCGACCTGTCGAAGCCCGTTGTCGCCACCCAGAACCGCACCGACACGAAGCCGGTGAACACCGTGAAGCCGCAGGGCCCGGTGGGGATGAGCTCGCAGTCCAGCTTCAGCGCGGGCGCGCCCTCCAAGGCGAAGGCCACGGTGGCGCTGAACGGCGTGGGTCAGAAGCTGACGCCGGGCCCGGTGGACATCTCCAGCCCCCAGGCGCAGCGGGCCGTGCAGCAGACGGTGGCGTACGTGAACCAGAAGAACCCGCAGCTGACGGGCATCACGGGCGGCACGTCGTTCGCGCCGCGCACGGTGGAGCGCGACCAGCTGGGCATGACGCACGTGCGCATGGACCGCATGCACGAGGGCGTGAAGGTCGCCGGTGAGCAGATCATCGGCCACCTGGACGCGAAGGGCGAGTTCGACAGCCTGACGGGCAACGTGTCCAACATCCCGGTGGGCCTGGGCAAGGCGCCCACGAAGCTGACCGCGAAGGACGCGCTGGCCGTGGCGCAGAAGGACTTCAACGGCGAGACGTCCAAGGCCCCCACCTCGGAGAAGGTCATCGTGAAGGGCAAGGACGGCCAGTACCACGCCGCCTACCACGTGACGCTCACCGACACGTCGCTGTCCAACGGGAAGGACCCGCGCTCGATGAACTACTTCATCGACGCGAACACCGGCGAGTCCCTCAAGCAGTTCAACACCATCCGCGCGTGCTGCTCCGGCGGCTCCGCGCACGCCGCCCACACGGGCGGGGCCTCCGCGGCCCAGACGCCGTCCAAGCCTGGCACGCCGGCGACGACGCCGACCACGCCGGGCACGGGCACGGGCCGCGTGGCGGACGACCAGACGATGTACAGCGGCAAGGTCGACCTCCAGACCACGAAGAACAAGGACGGCACGTACTCGCTGGAGGACAAGACGCGCGGCAAGGGCATCGTGACGTACGACGGCAAGAACCGCCCGGAGGCGTCCGGCGCCACGCCCATCACCGACAAGAACGACGTCTGGGGCGAGAAGACCGACCCGTCGCGCGCCCAGGCGGGCGTGGACGCGCACTACGGCGCGGCGATGACCTACGACTTCTACAAGGACATCCTCGGCCGCGACTCCATTGACGGCAAGGGTGAGAAGCTCATCTCCTACGTGCACACCGACGTGAACCTGGTGAACGCGTTCTGGGACGGCGAGAAGATGCAGTACGGCGACGGCGACGGCCGCGACGCCGGCCCGCTCACCACGCTGGACATCGCGGGCCACGAAATCAGCCACGGCCTCACCGAGCGCACCGCGGGCCTGGAGTACGAGGGCGAGTCCGGCGGCCTCAACGAGTCCTTCAGCGACATCATGGGCACGGGCGTCGAGTGGTACGTGAGCCAGCGCAACGAGGGCGTGAAGTTCGACTGGGCGGTGGGCGAGGACGCGTGGACGCCCAACAACGGCGACAGCACGGACGCCCTCCGCTACATGAACGACCCCACGTCGGATGGCTACTCCATCGACAACTACAAGAACTACCCGAAGATGACGGAGGTCCACGGCTCCAGCGGCATCGCGAACAACGCCTTCTTCCTGCTCACCGAGGGCGGCAAGAACAAGACGTCCGGCATCGAGGTGAAGGACGGCATCGGCATGGAGAAGAGCCTCAAGGTCTTCGGCCGCGCGCTCACCACGTACATGACGCCGCAGACGAACTTCTCCGAGGCCCGCGCCGCCACCATCAAGGCGGCCACGGACCTGTACGGCAAGGACTCCACCGAGGCGAAGAAGGTCGCCGAGGCCTGGACCGCCGTCGGCGTGACCAAGTAGTTCCCTGAAGTCTCCAGGCCCGGAGGGGAGCCCTTTTGCTCCCGTCCGGGCCTTTTTCGTTTCACTGCTTCGACAGGGCCGCCTTCTGCTCGGCCTTCGTGTCCCGGACGTGCTCGCCGGAGACGTCCACCGTCACCTCGTGGAGCGTGCCGGTGAACTCGAAGGGCGCGTCGTAGCGCTGGCTGACGGGCGAGTTCTCGTCCCGGCCGCAGGTGAGCCCCTCCCCCAGGCTGATGGCCAGCGGCATGGTCGCGTCGATGGTGCTCTGCGCCACCAGGTCCCCGTTGATGTAGAGCCGGCCGCGTCCGGGAGTGCCCCGCCCCACCTTCAGGTCCGGCTTGCCGGTGGGCTCGAACTCGAACCTCAGCTGCGAGCGTCCCTCCGGCACGTCCACCGCCGACTCGATGTGGAACTCCTGCTCGCCCAGGTAGTTGTAGGCGTAGTGCAGCTTGTGGTCCTGGATGAAGAACGTGTAGCCGCCGGTGAGGCCGCCGTGGCTGAGCAGCACGCCCTCCGTGTCCCGCGTCACCTCCGCGTCCGCGGTGATGGTGTGGGGCCGGTTGAGCACGTGCACCGCCGCGTTCTCCGGCGCGGGCGACGTATGCGAGCGGTACACGTAGCGCGTGCGGTCCTTGGTGAGCTGCGGGCGCTCCAGGGCGAACACGGCGCGGGTGGGCGACGCGAGCGGCAGCACCTGGTAGCGCCCCGCCTCGGCGTACCAGAGGGCGATCATCTCGATGAGTTTGCCCCGGTGCTCCTCCGCCACGTTCCGCGTCTCGGAGCAGTCTTGCGCCACGTGGTACAGCTCCCAGCCGCGCGTATCCAGCTCGCGCAGCCGGTCCTCGTCGAGCAGCGACTCACCGAAGCCCTCTCCAGCCTCCGTGAAGGACGGGCCGGGGAACGGGCACACCGCGCGCCAGCCGTCGTGGTAGATGGCGCGCGAGCTGAACATCTCGAAGTACTGCGTGCGGTGGCGGCCAGGCGCGTCCCCGTCGTTGAACGTGTGCCGGAAGCTGACGCCTTCGATGGGTGACTGGGTGACGCCGCGGATCTCCGCCAGCGGCTCCAGGCCCAGGCAGTCCAGCACCGTGGGCACCATGTCGATGGCGTGCGCGTACTGCGTGCGCACCTCGCCCTTCGCCTGGATGCCCTGGGGCCAGTGGACGAGGAACGGGTCGGTGGTGCCGCCCCGGTACGTCTCCCGCTTCCAGCGGCGGAACGGCGTGTCCCCCGCCCAGGCCCAGCCCCACGGGTAGTGGTTGAAGTGCTTCGGGCCGCCCAGCTCCTCCAGCGCCGCCAGGTTCTGCTCCAGGGACTCCGGCGCGTTGTTGAAGAACTTCAGCTCGTTCACGGAGCCGTGCGGCCCGCCCTCCGCGCTGGCCCCGTTGTCGGACAGCACCATGATGAGCGTGTTGTCCAATTCGCCGGTGTCCTCCAGGAACTTCAGCAGCCGGCCAATGTGGTGGTCCGTGTGCTCCAGGAAGCCCGCGAAGACCTCCATCATCCGCGCGTAGAGCCGCTTCTCCTCCGGCGGCAGCGAGTCCCACTCCTGCACGTCCGGGTCATGCCGGGACAGCTGCGTGCCCCGGGGAATCACGCCCAGCTCCAGCTGCTTCTGGAACACCTTCTGGCGGTAGGCGTCCCAGCCGTCGTCGAACTGGCCCGCGTAGGCGTCCGCCCACTCGCGCGGCACGTGGTGGGGCGCGTGCATGGCGCCCGTGGCGAAGTAGAGGAAGAAGGGCTTGTCGGGCGCGACCTGCTTGGTGTCCGCGATGCAGTCGATGGCGCGGTCCACCAGGTCCGGGGTGAGGTGGTAGCCCTCTTCCGGCGTGCCGGGCGGGCGGACGGTGTGGTTGTCGTGGACGAGGTCCGGGTAGTACTGGTGCGTGTCCCCGCCCAGGAAGCCGTAGAAGCGCTCGAAGCCGCGGCCCAGCGGCCAGCGTGAGTACGGCCCGGCGGCGCTCGTCTGCTCCGCGGGGGTCAGGTGCCACTTGCCAATGGCATACGTGTTGTAGCCGGCCTCCATCAGCATCTCGGAGAGCAAGCCGTTCTCGAAGGGGATGGTGCCGTTGTAGCCGGGGTAGCCCAGCGACGTTTCGGTGATGGTGCCCATCCCGTTGGAGTGGTGGTTGCGGCCGGTGAGGACACACGAGCGCGTGGGCGAGCACAGCGCGGTGGTGTGCATGTTGTTGTAGAGCAGCCCGCCTTGCGCCAGCCGGTCCAGGTTCGGCGTGCGGATGGGCGAGCCGTAGCAGCCCAGGTGCCCGAAGCCCGTGTCATCCAGGATGATGAACAGGACGTTGGGCGCGCCGGGCTTCGAGCGCAGGGGCGCCGGCCACGCGGGGGACGACTGCTCCCAGGTGCGGCCGATGACGCCGGGGAAGGGACTGCCAGGTTTGTATTCCTTGAGGGACATGAGCGAGCGCGCCTCCACGCGAACCGGAACGTTCTCTTGCGTGAGGTGCATCGCCCCCGGAGGCAGCGAATCTGCCCCCGGGACGGAGGCGGCCGGACCCAGGCCCTGACCGCCTCCTGCTTCACGCCCCGCTCACGTCACGGGGAACGGGTTGCGCTCGTGGAACTGCCGCTGGTGGAAGTACGGGTACGGCCAGGGCGTGGTGCTGGCGGCGTCCAGCGTGGCCACCTGCGCGGGCGTGAGGTTCCAGCCGATGGCGCCCAGGTTCTGGCGCAGCTGCTCCTCCGTGCGCGCGCCGATGATGACGTTGGACACGGTGGGCCGCTGGAGCAGCCAGTTGAGCGCCACCTGCGGCACCGTCTTGCCCGTCTCCTGGGCCACCGCGTCGAGCGCGTCCACGACCTTGAAGAGGTGCTCCTCCGGCACCTGCGGGCCGCCGGCCGCGGTGGCAGGGTTGTTGAGGCGGCTGGTCTCCGGCTTCGGCGCGCCCCGGCGCAGCTTGCCGGTGAGCCGGCCCCAGCCCAGCGGGCTCCACACCACCGCGCCCACCTTTTGATCCAACGCGAGCGGCATCAGCTCCCACTCGTAGTCCCGGCCCACGAGCGAGTAGTAGGCCTGGTGGGCCACGTAGCGCGCCAGGTTGTAGCGCTCCGACACGGCCAGCGACTTCATCAGGTGCCAGCCGGAGAAGTTGGAGCAGCCGAGGTAGCGGATCTTCCCCGCGCGCACGAAGCCGTCCAGCGTGTTGAGGACCTCCTCCACGGGCGTCACCGCGTCGAAGGCGTGGAGCTGGAACAGGTCGATGTAGTCCGTCTTCAGCCGGCGCAGCGAGGCCTCCACGGCGCGCGTGAGGTGGAAGCGCGAGGAGCCCACGTCGTTGGGCCCCGTGCCCGCGCGGAAGGTGGCCTTGGTGGAGATGATGGCCTTGTCGCGCCGCCCCTCCAGCGCCTTGCCCAGGATCTCCTCCGCGAGCCCCGCGGAGTAGCCGTCCGCGGAGTCGAACATGTTCACGCCCGCGTCCAGCGCGATGTCCACGAGCCGCGTGGCCTCCTTCACGTCGCTGGAGCCGAAGCCCTTGAAGAAGTCACCCGCGCCCCCGAACGTGCCCGTGCCCAGGCTGAGGACGGGGACCTTGAAACCAGAACCACCCAGCTGCCGGTATTCCATGACGTTCACCTCGTGACGAAGCGGGAGGAAAGGCGGCCCACGTAACGGGCCGTGGCGCGGCGCGCAACCGCCGTTTCGTGCCATGCGGGGTGCTTGAAGCGGCGCGCGGGGGCGCCCATCATGCGCGCGCCTTCCCGGGCGGGGAGGAAGGGGTCCAGGTCTCACGTGAGCACGTCCGCGCCACCCGCATCCGGCCGTCCGCCCCTCCTTCGGGCGTTGGGCTATCTGCGCCGCTACCGCCTGGAGGCGCTGGGGGCGCTGCTGTCGCTGCTGCTCGTCTCCGTGGCGAACCTGGGCGCGCCGCAGATGATCCGCATCGCCATCGACCACGGGCTCGCGCGCGGGGAGGTCCAGCCCGTGTGGCTGGCGGTGGGAGGCCTGGTCGCCATCGCGCTGGGGCGCGGCCTGTTCAACTTCCTACAGGGCTACCTGGCGGAGCGCGCGTCGCAGGGCGTGGCGTTCGACCTGCGCGACGCGCTCTTCGCGCGCATCCAGCGGCTGTCCTTCAGCTACTACGACCAGGCGCAGACGGGGCAGCTGCTCACGCGGCTGACGAGCGACGTGGAGGCGGTGCGCACCTTCGTGGGCAGCGGCGTGGTGCAGTTCGCGGCGGCGGCGGCGATGCTGGTGGGCTGCGCGGGGCTGCTGCTGTACCTGGATCCGGTGCTGGCGCTGGCGGCGCTGAGCACCGTGCCGCCCATCCTGTGGGTGCTGCGCCGGTTCATGCGGCGGATGCGGCCGCTGTTCGGCCAACTGCAGGCGCTGCTGGGCTCGCTCAACACCACGCTGCAGGAGGACCTGCGCGGGCTGCGCGTGGTGCGCGCCTTCTCCGGCGAGGCGCGGGAGATGGAGCGCTACGGGAAGACCAACGCGGAGCTGAAGGAGAAGAACCTGCGGGTGGTGGACGCGCTGGCGGCCAACTTCCCCTTCGTCACCTTCTTCGCCAACCTGGGCACGCTGATGGTGGTGGGCGTGGGCGGCTGGCGCATCTTCCATCAGGAGCTGACGCTGGGAGAGCTGGTGGCCTTCAACAGCTACCTGGCCTTCCTGCTGATGCCCCTGATGACGCTGGGCTTCTTCGCGGCCAGCATGTCGCGGGCGAGCGCGTCCGCGCAGCGCGTCTTCGAGCTGCTCGACACGGCGGTGGAGGTGGCGGACCGCCCGGGCGCGGTGCCGCTGCCACCGTTGCAGGGCCGCATCGAGCTGCGCGACGTGCGCTTCCGCTACGCGGGCAGCGACCGTGAAATCCTGCGCGGCGTGAGCGTGACGCTGGAGCCCGGGCAGCTGGTGGCGGTGCTGGGCACCACCGGCTCCGGCAAGAGCACGCTCATCAACCTGCTGCCCCGCTTCTACGACGTCACCGGGGGCGCGGTGCTGCTGGACGGGCACGACGTGCGGGACGTGACGCTCGCGAGCCTGCGCTCGCAGCTGGGCGTGGTGCTCCAGGACGCGCTGCTGTTCTCCGGCACGGTGCGGGAGAACATCGCCTACGGGCGCCCGGAGGCGACGCAGGCCCAGGTGGAGGCCGCGGCGGAGGCGGCCCAGGCGGCGGAGTTCATCCGCGAATTGCCCCAGGGCTACGACACGGTGGTGGGCGAGCGCGGCGTGGGGCTCTCCGGCGGACAGCGGCAGCGGCTGGCCATCGCGAGGGCGCTGCTCACGGACCCGCGCCTGCTCATCCTGGACGACAGCACGTCCGCGGTGGACGCGCGCACGGAGACCGCCATCCAGGGCGCGCTGGACGCGCTGATGCGGGACAAGCGCAGGACGGCCATCGTCATCGCCCAGCGCATCAGCACCGTGCGGGACGCGGACCTCATCCTCGTGCTGGACGAGGGGCGCATCGCCGCGAAGGGACGCCATGAAGAGCTGAAGGCCACCAGCGAGCTGTACAACGACATCCTCGGGTCGCAGCTCTTGCCGCCGCGCCAGCAGGAGGTGGTGGCATGAGGCGGCCCGGAAGCATCGAGGCGATGGCGGAGCTGGAGACCGGCCGCGCGAAGCAGCGCGGGAAGGTGCTGCGCCGGCTCTTGGGCGAGCTGCGTCCGCACGCGGGCACGCTCACCGTGGCGCTGGTCTTCATCCTGGTGGGCGCGGCGTGCCAGGCGCTGGGGCCGTACCTGCTGAGCCGGGCCATCGACCACGACATCGGCTCGGGAGACGGCTGGGGGCTGCTGCGGACGCTGGGGGTGCTGTTCGTCGTCTACGTCGTGGGCGTGCTGACGCAGCAGGCGCAGACGCGGCGGGTGGGCCACACGGGGCAGCACGTCCTGTCGGACCTGCGCCAGCGCCTCTTCGAGCGGCTCCAGCAGCTGCCGCTGTCGTGGTTCGACCGGCGGCCGCTGGGCGACCTGATGAGCCGGCTGCTCAGCGACGTGGACACGCTCAACCAGCTCTTCGCGCAGGGGCTGACGCAGCTGTTGGGGTCGCTGATGGGGCTGGTGGGCGTGCTCGTCGCGATGTTCGCGCTCAACTGGCGCCTGGCGCTGGCGTGCTTCTCCCTCATCCCGGCCATCGTGCTCACCACGTGGTTCTTCGCGTCGCGGGCGCGCAATGCCTACCGCAAGACGCGGCAGACGGTGGGCGACGTGACGGCGAACCTCCAGGAGGAGATTGGGGGCGTGCGGCAGGCGCAGGCGTTCAACCGCACGGAGAAGAACATCGAGCGCTTCCGCGACAGGAACGCGGCCAACCGCGACGCGAACGTGGCGGCGGTGGGCATCACGTCCGCGTTCTCGCCGGCCATCGACCTGCTCTCCACGCTGTCCACGGCGCTCGTGATTGGCTACGGCGGCGCGCTGGCGCTGAGCGGGCAGCTCACGGTGGGCGGCGTGGCGGCGTTCCTCATCTACGTGCAGCAGTTCTTCCGGCCGGTGCAGCTGGCCGCGTCCGTGGCCGCGCTGATGCAGTCCGCGCTGGCGGGGGCGGAGCGCATCTTCTCCATCCTCGATGAGACCCCGGAGCCGCAGGACGCCGCGGGCGCGGTGGAGCTGGGGCCGCTGAAGGGCCAGGTGGTGTTCGAGGGCGTGTCCTTCGGGTACGACGCGGCGAGGCCGGTGCTGCGCGACGTGTCCTTCCAGCTGGAGCCCGGCCAGACGCTGGCGCTGGTGGGGCGCACGGGCGCGGGCAAGACGACGGTGGCCAGCCTGGTGCCGCGCTTCTACGACGGGACGGGGGGCACGGTGCGCGTGGACGGGCACGACGTGCGCCAGGTGACGCGCGGCAGCCTGCGCCGGCAGATGGCCATGGTGCTCCAGGAGCCGTTCCTCTTCAGCGGCAAGGTGGCGGACAACATCGCCTACGGGAAGGCGGACGCCACCCGCGAGGACGTGGAGGCGGCGGCGAAGGCGGTGCACGCGCACGACTTCATCACCCGGCTGCCGCAGGGCTACGACACCGTGCTGGGCGAGGGCGGCGCGACGCTCAGCCAGGGGCAGCGGCAGCTGCTCGCGTTCGCGCGCGCGGTCATCGCCAATCCGCGGGTGCTCATCCTGGATGAGGCGACGGCGAACATCGACACGCGCACGGAAGCGCTCATCCAGCTGGCGCTGGGGCAATTGTTGTCTGGCCGCACGAGCATCGTCATCGCGCACCGGCTCAACACCATCCGCCACGCGGACCTCATCCTGGTGCTGGAGCACGGCACCGTGGTGGAGCGAGGCAACCACGCGGAGCTGCTCGAGAAGGGCGGGCTCTACGCGGAGCTGTATCACCAGCAGTTCCGCGACACGCCGGAGACGACGGTCAAGGCGCTGGGCTGAAGGAACGCCACCGGCCGCAGTTCCCCAAAACCTGTCTGGCTGTCGGACAGGTTCGCGCCGCCCCGGGCGGAGCAGAGGCCCCTGGCCTCGGCGCTCCAAAACCTGTCCGGCTGTCGGACAGGTTCGCGCTGCCCCGGGCGGAGCGCTGGCCCCTGGCCTCGGCGCTCCAAAACCTGTCCGGCTGTCGGACAGGTTCGCGCTGCCCCGGGCGGAGCGCTGGCCCCTGGCCTCGGCGCTCCAAAACCTGTCCGGCTGTCGGACAGGTTTCCTTGGTGCGTCGCGGCGGGGACTTCGCCCCTGCTTCGGGCGGAAACGTGCACCCACGGTGAGCGACCGCTGCGCGCTGGAGCGTCTCCGGCATTTTGATTCCCGTCAGGCCTGCATCCCGCTTGCACGGCTGACCGCCCTTCGTTACCCAGCGGCCGAGGGTGCGGCGTTGACGGCATGCGCTTCGCGGCGGCGGTCCCCATCTCCAGCATTCATTGCGTCGGAGTCGGACGCGCCCCCTTTACCCCCTTCAGGGAGCAGGCATGGCAGGCAGTCGAGGGACAGCATTGGTGACGGGCACGTCCGCGGGCATTGGCGCGGTGTACGCGCGGAGGCTGGCCGCGCTTGGCCATGACCTGGTCCTCGTCGCTCGGCGGGAGGAGCGGCTGAAGGCGCTGGCGGCGGAGCTGACGGCGGCGCATGGCATCCGCGCGGAGGTGCTGCGGGCGGACCTCACGGTGCACGCGGACCTCCAACGGGTGGCCGCGCGCGCGGCGGGCGAGGACATCACACTGGTCATCAACAACGCGGGCGTGGGCGGCTATGGCCCCTTCGCGCAGGTGGAGCCCGCGGCGCTGGAGGGCCTGGCGAACCTGCACATGATGGCGCCGATGCTGGCCACGCGCGCGGCGCTGCCCGGCATGCTGGCGCGGGGCAAGGGCGCGGTCATCAACGTCGCCTCCCTGCTCGCCTTCTCCGGCGCGATGCCGCCGGGTCCCCTGCCCCACCGGGCCACCTACGCGGGCGCGAAGGCGTTCCTCGTCCACTTCACCCGCACGCTCGCGGGAGAGCTGCGCGGCACGCCCGTGGTGGCGCAGGTCGTCTGCCCGGGCATGACCTTCACGGAGTTCAACGGCGGCTATCCCGGCACCATGTCGCCGGAGGACGTCGTCACCGCGTCGCTCGTCGCGCTGGAGCGCGGTGAGACGGTCTGCGTCCCCGGACTGGAGGCCGCGGACGCCCTCACGGCCCTGGAGAAGGCGGAGGCCGGATTGCTGCGCGGTGCGACCCACGCATTGGCCGGGCGGTACCGGACGGCCTGAAACGCATCTGCCGCACATGCATCCATTTTGGCGTTCATCTGCACGGAGGAAGCACTCATGAGCGGAACCTCGACGCGACCCGCGGAGAAGAGCGGCACCTTCAAGCTGGGCGGAGATCTGCCCGTCCACCGGCTGGGCTACGGCGCCATGCAGCTCACGGGCCCGGGCATCTGGGGCCCGCCCAAGGACCGGGCGGAGGCGGTGCGCGTGTTGCGCCGCGCGCTGGAGCTGGGCGTTGACTTCATCGACACGGCGGACTCCTACGGCCCCTACGTCAGCGAGGAGATCATCGCGGAGGCCCTGCACCCCTACGCCAAGGGCGTGGTGGTGGCGACGAAGGCGGGCCTGGTGCGCACGGGGCCCAACGAGTGGCACCCGGTGGGCGCGCCGAAGTACCTGCGCCAGGAGCTGGAGCTGTCGCTGCGCCGGCTGAAGCTGGAGCGCATCGACCTGTACCAGCTGCACCGCATCGACCCGAAGGTCCCGGTGGAGGAGTCACTGGGCGAGCTGAAGGCGCTACAGAAGGAAGGGAAGATCCGCCACATCGGCCTGTCGGAGGTGTCGGTGGAGGAGATCGAGCGAGCGCGCAAGGTGGTGGACGTCGTGTCGGTGCAGAACCGGTACAACCTGACCGACCGCGTGCACGAGAAGGTGCTGGACTACTGCGAGAAGGAGAACCTGGGCTTCATCCCGTGGTTCCCGCTGGCGACGGGCGGTCTGGCGAAGCCGGGGAGCACGCTCGACTCCGTGGCGAAGAAGCACAACGCGACGCCCGCGCAGATTGCCCTCTCCTGGCTGCTGGCGCGCTCGCCGGTGATGCTGCCCATCCCCGGCACGTCCTCCGTGAAGCACCTGGAGGAGAACGTCGCGGGCGCGGAGGTGAAGCTCAGCAAGGACGAGCTGGCCGCCGTGGACGCGCAGGCGGCGGGGCGCTGAGGCCCGGCGCTCTCTTCCGCTTCACGTAGCGCAGGAGGAGCGTCACCAGCTCCTCCTGGAGCAGCCTCTGGGACAGGGACTCGGGGCGCTCCACCACGGCCCGGTGGAGGACCGCGTGGGCCACCGTGTCGATGAGCCACACGGCCAGCTCCGGGTCCGGCACGTCCGTCTTGAACCGGCTCAGGGCCTCCAGCATGGGCGCGTCATCCGGGTCCCGCTTCCTTGCCGGACGCGCTGGCAGCTCCTCCGTCAGCGCGTGGTGCGGCTTCGGATTCACCGCGTGTGCCGCGAGGCCCAGCGCCACCAGCGTCCGGATGAGGTCCTCCAGCGTGTTGAACCTCCGCGTCGCCAGCACCTCTCGCGCGGGACCTCAGACGGCCTCGCGCTCCAGGGTGTCCTCGTCGTCGGAGTCCACCGCGGGTCCGTCCTGGAAGGCGCTGGGCAACAGGCTGAAGGGCAGCACCTTCGCCAGCGCCGCCAACAGCAGGATGCCGCCCGGCGCGGCGAAGATGGCCAGCGCGGGGATGGCCTTCGCCACGTCGATGAGCTGCGCGCGCATGCGCTGACGCTCGTCGGCGGTGAGCTTCTGGCGCCTCGCCGCCTTGGTGAGCAGTACCGCCAGGTCGCCTGTCTCGCGCGCCTCCTGCATGAGCCGGTGGTAGTTCTTCTCCAGCGTCTCCTGCATGCCGCCCATGAGCTCCTCGCCCATGGCGCCCGCCGCGTCCGACACGGTGAAGACATCCACCAATGAGCGGTGCCGCGCGTAGAACTCCGCCATCTCCAACTCCAGACGGCGCAGCTCCGCGTGGGGCACGTGCAGCGCGCCCGCCAGCTTGTCGATGAAGGCCCGCTCCCGCCGCGTCCGCCGCCCGTCCACCAGCGCCGCCAGCAGCGCCTGCTCCAGCAGCAGGTGCCGCATGTCCACGCTGCGCACGCGGCGCACCACCTCCCGCACGTCGCGCTTGCGCTCGAAGGACTGGCGCACCGCGGCCTTCACCTCGCCCTCCAGCGCGTGGGGCAGCCTCAGCCCCTCCACCTGCCGGAGGATGGCGCGGCGCGCGGGCGCGCTGGGTTCGCGGTCCACGCACGCGAGCGCCGTGAGCACGTCCACGAGCAGCGCCTTCTGCCGCGCCGCGAAGTCCCGACGCCGCTCCGCCACCGCGCGAGACAGCCGCCCGCTCGAGAACAAATCAATGGCCTGCCGGCAGAACAGCTGCGCGTCCGCGTACTGCGCGCCGTTGTGCAGCACCAGCCCATACACCGGGTCCCCGGCCAGCGACGGCGCCCGCTTGTCGAGCGCGTCCTCCACCCGGCCCACCATCCGCCGGGGCACCGGCAGCCCCGCCGCGAGCCGCGCGTCCAGCGCCATGGCCAGGTCCAGCTCGCCCGCCAGCACCGCGAAGAGCACCAGCAGCTGCTCCACCCGCGGGCCCTCCGGCGCGTCCATCACCCGCGCCAGGTCCAGCGCCATGCGCGCCAGCGTGCGCACCACGGCGTGGAACAGCTCGTCCTCCACCGCGCGCGCCGGGACGTCGAAGGGCTCACCCCCATCCACCGGCGAGGGCAGCGGCACGGGCGTGCCGTAGACGAGCCCCGAGGCGCGCAGCGTGCGGCGCAGGAAGGCGCGGCCCCGGGCCCGGCCGGAGGCGGCTTCCGGCAGCGGAAGGGCCGGAGCGGGCGCGGGGGAGCGCGCATGCGCTGCGACCACGTCCGTCAGGAGCGTGGCCAGCCAGGTCCCCCTTCCAAAAACCAGCACCGGCACCGGTACACCCCTCGAAAGCGCGCGGCCGGAGCTTCCCCCTCGGGCGCGCTGAGGCGGGGAATAACCCAGCCGCCTCCGGGATGCCACTCGACCCCAGGCGCACGCGGGAGTCGGGCAACGAATGCTGATTGCTGGTGGAAAGAACAGCGCGCCCGTCCACCCAGGGCGGACGGGCGCGCGAAGAGAACCCGGGAGGCCTACAGCGCGGTGGCCTTGCCCGGCTCCAGGGTGAGCACCTTGGTGGTGGCCCGGGTCTTCTTCAGCTCGGTGGTGAGCGCGTCCGGGGTGCCGGCCAGGGCGGGGAAGGTGCCGTAGTGCATGGGCACCACGGTCTTCACCTTCAGCAGCTTCGCGGCGACGGCGGCCTGCGGCGGGTCCATGACGAAGTGGCCGCCGATGGGCAGCAGGGCCACGGTGGGCTTGAACTGCTCCGCGATGAGGGCCATGGACTGGAAGGCCCCGGTGTCGCCTGCGTGGTACAGCGTGGGGCCGTTGGCGATTTCGATGACGAAGCCCAGGGGCGCGCCCGCGTACTGCGACGGGGCCTTGGGGTCCGCCTGGTAGCTGCTGGAGTGCACCGCCTCCACCAGGTGGATGGTGGCGTCCTTCACCGTGAACGTCCCGCCCGCGTTGGCGCCCACGCCCTGCGCCTCCGGCAGGCCCAGGAGGTTCACCAGCTCGAAGGAGCCGTACACCTTGGCGCTCGTCTTCTGGGCCAGGGCCTTCGTCTCACCCACATGGTCGAAGTGGCCGTGGGACACGAGGATGGCGTCCACCGCCTCCGGCCAGGTGGCGCCCTGCGGAGCCTTGGGGTTGGTGAACCACGGGTCGATGGCGATGGTCGCGCCGCCCGGCGTCTTCAGCACGAAGGCGGCGTGACCCCACCACGTCACCTCCGTCTTGCCCGCCGTGGACGCCGCCTTGCCCGCCGCCGCCTTGGCCGCCGCCTTCACGTCGGCCTTGCCCGCCGCCGGCGTCGTCGGCGTGCCCTGCGCGAAGGCCGCGCCCGCGACGCCCAGCACCGCGCCCACCACCACTGCCTTCAGCTTGTTGCCCATCGTTGTCCGCTCCAGGAGGAAGGAAAGAGACGACATGTCGCCGTGCCGCCCCAAGGGCGCCGCACGGCAGGGGCGCGACATACCACCCCGCCAGGGAGGCGGAAGGGGGCTGGCGTGTCCGGTTGCCTTGGGAAGGACACATGCCTTCATCCACCCACGGCGGGGGATTGTGGCCCCGGGGAGGATGCAGCGCGCTACGCTCGACGGCCGCGTGGACCATCGATTCCAAGTCAGCCTCCGTGGGGTCATCGACCTCCTGTCCCACCACCTGTACAGCTCGCCCGGGGTCTACGTGCGGGAGCTGCTCCAGAACGCCACGGACGCCATCCGCGCCCGCCAGCAGCTGGAGCCCCAGGCCACCGGAGCCGTGGGGCTGGAGCTGCGGGAGAAGCAGGACGGCGGGCCGCCCACCCTGCTCTTCACCGATGAAGGCGTGGGGCTGACGGAGGAGGAGATCCACCGCTTCCTGGCCACCATCGGAGAGTCCTCCAAGCGCGAGCAGTTGGAAGCCCGCCGCAACGACTTCATCGGGCAGTTCGGCATCGGCCTCTTGTCGTGCTTCATGGTGTGCGACGAGCTGCTGGTGGTGACGCGCTCGGCGAAGGGCGACGGGCGGACGCTGGAGTGGCGGGGCCGGCACGACGGCACGTACGACGTGCGCGTCTCCGAGCACCCGCTGGACGCCCCCGGTACGCACGTCTACCTGGTGGCCCGCGCGGACATGGTGGAGTGGTTCACGCCGGAGCGGGTGCGCCAGCTGGCGAAGCATTATGGAGGGCTGCTGCCCTTCCCCGTGCGGCTCACGGTGGACGGCCGGACGGAGGCGCTCAACCCGGACGGCCCTCCCTGGCGCCGCTTCTACGAGACGCCAGGAGACCGGCGGCAGGCGCTGCTCGCGTACGGGCGCGAGGTGTTCGGCACGGACTTCCTGGATGTGATTCCGCTGCGCTCGGAGGCGGGGGACGTGGACGGCGTGGCGTATGTGCTGCCGGCGTCGCCGCACTTCAACGCGAAGCAGAAGCACCGCGTGTACCTGAAGCAGATGCTGCTGTCGGAGAGCGCGGAGAACCTGCTGCCGGAGTGGGCGTTCTTCGTGAAGTGCGTGGTGAACGCGAACGGCCTGAGGCCCACCGCGAGCCGCGAGTCCTTCTACGAGGACTCGGTGCTGGCGAAGGCGCGCGAGGCGCTGGGCCAGTCCCTGCGCAAGTACCTGATGGACCTGGCGCACGACGAGCCCCGGGCGTTGCAGCGGCTGATTGCGCTGCACGGGCTGTCGGTGAAGGGGCTGGCGCTGGACGATGATGACTTCTACCGGCTGGTCATCCACTGGCTGCCTTTTGAAACATCGCTCGGGGTGATGACATTGGCGGACTACCGGAAGTCATGGCCGGTGGTGCGCTACACGCCGACGCTGGATGGGTTCCGGCAGGTGGCGCGAGTGGCGGCGGCGCAGGGGCTGTGCGTGTTGAACGCGGCGTACACGCACGACACGGCGCTGCTGGAGAAGCTGCCGCACGTGGTGCCGGAGGCGCAGGTGGCGCCGTTCTCGTCGGCGGACCTGCCGCAGAGCTTCGAAGAGCTGACGCTGGACGAACGCGAGGCCATCTACCCGCTGCTGCGTCTGGCCGAGCGGGTGCTGGCGCCGTTCCGCTGCGGCGTGGAGGTGAAGAAGTTCTTCCCGGCGGAGGTGCCCACGCTCTACAGCTCGGACGCGGAGGGCGCGTTCAAGCGGGACGCGGAGCGGGCTCGGGAGGAGTCGGACGACCTGTACGCGGGCGTGCTGGACGGGGTGATGGCGGGCACGGGCGGACAGGAGCGCGCGTTGCTCTGCCTCAACCTGCACAACCCGGTGGTGCGCAGGCTGGCGGCGGTGGAGGGGCGGGAGTTGCTGAAGCTGTCGGTGGAGATGCTCTACGTACAGGCGTTGCTGTTGGGTCAGCACCCGCTGAACGCGCAGGAGATGGCGCTCTTGAACCACGGGCTGCTGGGGCTCATCTCGGCGCGGCTGGATGACAGTGGCGGAGGGGGCGGTTCGTCGGGCCCGGGCTCGCGGGGGATGCACTGATGGCGGACTGGCGCCAGCAGGTGGAGGCCCTGCGCGGGCAGGCGGAAGCGCTTCCGGAAGGCGACGCGAAGGTGCGCGCGCTGGAGGAGGCGGTGCGGCTGACGGACGCGCACGGCGACGTGCCGCTGGGGTACGAGCTGCGGGACGCGCTCATCGACGCGGCGACGTTCGGAGGGTATCCGGACAAGGCGCTGGTGGCGTTCGCGTGGTGCCGGGGGCAGCAGAAGAAGGACCCGCAGCGGTTCGACCCGGAGGACATGCTCTGGAAGCAGAAGTGGGTGGTAGGCCGGCTGGACGAGTTCCCGCACATCAGCCGCAAGCAGATTTCAGACGCGCTGGATGACGTGGATCAGAGCTTCGCGAAGCTGGACGCGGGCAAGCGGGCGGCGCTGAAGCTGCGCTACCAGATGGCTCGGGACATGGGCGACACGGAGGACGCGGAGCGCCTGTGGGAGGCGTGGCTCGTCGCGCCCAGGGACCACCTGACGGACTGCCGCGTCTGCGAATTGGACGATGAGCTGGATCACCACGTGGACAAGGGCGAGTGGGAGCAGGCCATCCAGAAGGCGAAGCCCATCCTGGATGGAAGGCAGTCCTGCGCGGAGATTCCGCACCTGACGCTGGGCACGCTGCTGTATCCGTTCTTCAAGCTGGAGCGGATGAAGGAAGCGCGGGACTGCCACATGCGCGGCTACGCGATGGTGGCGAAGAACCGCGAGTTCCTCTCCACGGTGGGAGAGCACCTGGAGTTCCTGGCGCTGACGGGCAACCTGTCGCGCGGACTGACGCTGCTGGAGAAGCACCTGGGCTGGGCGCTGGAGCACTCCAGCTACCGGGACCGGTTCAGCTTCTACACGGCGGCGTCGTTCCTGGTGGGACAGGTGGTGGCGGACGGCCGCGACGAAGTGAGCCTGCGCTTGCCGCGAGCGTTCCCGCTGCACGCGGTGGACGGGGGCTACGGGACGCGGGCGCTGAAGGACTGGCTGGAGTCACAGGCGCGCGACATCGCGGCACGGTTCGATGCGCGGAACGGGACGAAGCGGTTCACGGGATTACTGGCGCGCAATGAGGTGCTGGCGAAGGAAGCGCGGTTGTTCCCGTTGGATTGAGCTGGACCGATGACAGTCCCTCCCAGATACAAAGTGCTCATCGCCCTGGCGGCAGGCATCGCGCTGGGGAGGTTTCTCCTGCCAATCCTCGAGGGCCGCGTCTACTACGGCATCCAAGTCCGCCAGGACAAGTCCAGGGGATGCGCCCTGTTCGTCTCCGACAACAAGGAGATCTTGGGACGCAACGTTCAACAAGGAGAAGGGGCGGACTTCGTGGACTGCGGAAAGGCCAAGGAAGTAGCGCCTGGAGCCTGGATCGTGTGTGACTGCTCTGCATCTCCGGTCAACTGATCAAGGCAGTGCATGTCCTGAAGGGAAGACCATGGACCACAATGATGCCCAAGCCATGCTCGTCGCGATGAACTCCCTGGGCGCGATTGCCCAGACGCGGTCCGCCGATGAGCTTCTGACTCATTGAAACAGCTCCGCCGAGCTGTTCCAGGCTGCGAGACGTGCCCTCGCGGTTTGTGAATCAATGTTCGCCAAGGCATCCCAGATGCGTGGCGCCACCGACCTCGCGGGTGCAAGAGAGGCATTGCTCGAACTCAGGAAGGCGATCGACGAGGGGGCTCCAGGGCACCTGAACTCCAGTGCCCGGAGATTCGTCACCTGTCTTGGAGCATCGATTCCGAGCGCTTCAACTTCGAGAACGGATTGTTGAACGGCTCCGGCTTCTTCTGCGGCGGTGCCTACGCCGCGGGCCTCTGTGCGGGCGAAGCTCCATGCCCTCTGCCGGGCTGGCGAGGCACGGGGCTGGGTGGCCCCACGGCGCCAGGCCCATCCAGGAGCCACCGAGGAAGCAAGCCAGGGGACTCGACTTCGAAGGCTCGGACATCCTTGACGAACTGCTGGACAGACGCGTCGCGCAGTGGCCCTTGGTATTGCAGGGTGTCTTCACACCGTGCAATCAACCACTCGATCCGGTTCTCTTGGAATGAACACCCCTCGGACATCCTCCACGAACCGCGCCCCCAGCTTGCTGCTCGCAGGAGGCGCGCTGTTCCTCTCCCTCGTGATGTATGGCGTTTTCACGGTCCGCCACATCTTCAACAACGAGGATGTGCTGATCCGGATCGCGGCCTGGCATCTCCCGGTCGCCGGGCTTGCCGCCGCGCTGAGCCTCCATGCCAGCGTGAAACACCGTTCCAACGCCGGCCTGGGACTGCTCGTCTGCTCCGTCCTCGCCGTTCTGTTCTTCCTCTTCTTCAGCACCTCCTGAAGAAGAGTCAGCGCTTCAACTTCGAGAACGGATTGTTGAACGGCTCGGGCTTCTTCTGCGGCGGAGCCTGCGTCGCGGGCTTCTGCGCGGGCCGCTGCTGATGCACCGGTGCACTCGCGGGCTTCGCCTGCGCAGGCCGTCCCGACGGCTGCGGCGCCCCACCCTCCAGCACCGCACGCACGGACAAAGCCAGACGCTTGCGCGCCAGGTCCACGGTCAGGACCTTCACCGTCAGCCGGTCGCCCACCTTGGCCACCTCCGACGGATCCTTGATGAAGCGCGCCGCCAGCTGCGACACGTGCACCAGGCCGTCCTGATGCACGCCCACGTCCACGAACGCTCCAAACGCCGTCACGTTCGTCACCACGCCCTGCAACACCATCCCCTCCTTCACGTCCTCCAGCGTGCGCAGGTCGTCCCGCGTCGCGTGCGCCGTGAAGTCTCCTCGCGGGTCGCGGCTCGGCTTCTCCAGCTCCGCCAGGATGTCCTTCAGCGTCAGCTCGCCCAGCTCCGGCCCCAGGTAGCTCTTGGCTTCAATCTGGCGCACCAGCGCCGCGTTCCCAACCAGCGACGCCACGTCCACGCCCAGGTCCTTCGCCATGCGCTCCACGACCGTGTAGCGCTCCGGGTGCACCGCGCTCGAATCCAGCGGCTCCGGCCCGCGCACCCGCAGGAAGCCCGCCGCCTGCTCGAACGTCTTCGGCCCCAGGCCGCTCACCTTGAGCAGCTCCCGCCGCGTGGTGAAGCGCCCCTTCGCCGCCCGGTGCGCCACCAGCTTCTTCGCCAGCGACGGACCCACGCCGGACACGTGCTCCAGCAGCTGCGGTGACGCCGTGTTCACGTCCACGCCCACCGCGTTCACGCACGAGTCCACCACCTCGCCCAGCTTCTTCTTCAAGAGTCCCTGGTCCACGTCGTGCTGGTACTGCCCCACCCCGATGCTCTTCGGGTCGATCTTCACCAGCTCCGCCAGCGGATCCTGCAAGCGCCGTCCAATCGACACCGCCCCGCGCAGCGACACGTCCAGCTCCGGGAACTCCTCCCGCGCCACCTCCGACGCGGAGTAGATGGACGCGCCCTGCTCGCTCACCGACACCACGGGGACCTGCACGCCCATCGCCTTCAGCGTGTCCCGAGTGAAGACCTCCGCCTCGCGGCTGCCCGTGCCGTTGCCCACGGCGATGAGCTCCGGCTTGTGCTTGCGCACCACCGCCTCCAGCAGCTTCGCCGCGCGCGCCCGCTCGTCCGCGCTCCGCTCCGAATAGAGCGTCGTCGTCTCCGCCACCGTCCCCGTCGCGTCCAGCATCACCAGCTTGATGCCCGTGCGCAGCCCCGGGTCCAACGCCAGCACCGCCCGAGCCCCGGCCGGCGCCGCCAACAACAGGTGCCGGAGGTTCTCTCCGAACACGCCGATGGCGCCCTTGTCCGCGCGCTCCTTCAGCTCCGCGCGCAGCTCCGACTCCAGCGACGGCCCCATCAGCCGGTCCCACCCGTCCTCCACCGCCGCGCGCAGCTCGCCCGCGAACAGCGACTGCGGTCGCGTCACCACGCGCCCCGTGAAGAGGCCCTTCACCTCATCGTCCGGCAGGCCCAGCTTCACCTTCAGCACGCCCTCCTCCTCGCCGCGCAACAGCGCCAGCACGCGGTGGGACGGGGCCTGGGACAGCGGCTCCTCGTGGCCGTAGTAGTTCTCGAACTTGGTCGTCTCGCCCTTCTTCGCGGGCACCACGTCCGAGCGCAGCGAGCCCCGCTTCGTACACAGGTCGCGGGCCTCGCGGCGCAGCCGGGCGTCCTCCGCCACCCGCTCCGCGCAGATATCCCGAGCGCCCGCCAGCGCCTGCGCCACGTCCGCCACGCCCTTGTCCGCGCTCACGTAGGGCTTCACCCGCGCGTCCAGGCTCTCCCCGCGCTGGCCCTCCTGCTTCCACACCAGGTCCGCCAGCGGCTCCAGCCCCTTCTCCCGGGCGATGGCCGCGCGCGTGCGGCGCTTGGGCTTGTACGGCAGGTACAGGTCCTCCAGCTCCGCGCGCGTGCGCGCCGCCTGGAGCGCCTTCTTCAGCTCCGGCGTCAGCTTCCCCTGCTCCTCGATGCTGCGCAGGATGGTGTCGCGCCGCCCGTCCAGCTCCGCGCGCTCCGTGGCCTTGTCCAGGATGGACTGGATCTGGACCTCATCCAGCCCCCCCGTGGCCTCCTTGCGGTAGCGCGCGATGAAGGGGACCGTGCCTCCCTCTTCGTGCAGTGCGAGGGTCCGGTCCACCTGCTCCGGCTTGATGCCCAGCTCCTGGGCCAACGCGGCGGCATAGACGTGCATGGCGCCCGTCTATACTCCGGTCCGCCCGCGCCTCCCAGAGACGCGCCGCTGCCCTACTGCCGCACCAGACGGATGACGTCCAACGCCACGTTGTAGCCCGTGCTCGCCGCGTTCTTCCCAACAGTCGTGAACGTGAACGCCTCGTAGGAGAAGTCATGCAGGAACCGCGACGGGTTGCCCGGCTGCGAGTACCCGGGCGTCCACGTCGACGGATACAGCACGCTGCGCCAGGGCGCCGCTTCCGCCACTCCCACCGCCATGATCAGCCCTGCGCCCAGCAATCCCTGCCATCCCTTGCGCGCGCCCACGAGGTGCTCCTTCCCGGTGTCGGGTCCGGACTCCCCTCATGGGAGTCGCGCTCAAAGAAAGAAGAGTAAACAAGGAAAAATCAAAATACCCGTCCCCGCCAGGATTGAGAGGGGGGGTGGCTCTCCATGAGCGCCCGGGCCAGAATCCGTTTCCCCCGCCAACGCCTCACTTCCCTGTCATTGCTCTTCATGCGCCTCGCACGTTCCTCCTGGCTCTACCTCCTTCTTGTCCTGACCGCGGCCTGCAACGGCCCTGGCGAATCCCCCCTGCCGCCGCCCGATGCAAACCCCTTCGTGGGCCGGGTCTCCGGGCAGGTCGCGCTCGACGACGCGGCCTCACCGGAGGGAATCGCGGTCACGGTGCAGGGCACCGAGCTCACGGCGACGACCGACACGGAGGGCCGCTTCACGCTGGAGGACGTCTCACCGGGCGCCCATACCCTGATCGTGCAGAAGCCCCTCTACCGTGAAGCAAGTGAAGCCGTGGAGGTGAAGGCGCGTCAGACCGCGTCCGCGACGCTCACGCTCCAGCGCGAGCGAGGCGGCCTCACGGGCACCGTCCAGTTGGAAGGGGGCGTCAGCGCGGAGGGCATCACCGTCGCGCTGACGGGCACCTCGCACCAGACCCAGACGGACGCGCAGGGCCACTTCGTCTTCACGGAGCTGCCCACGGGCTCGTACACCGTGCAGGTGCTGAAGGAGACGTATGAGCCGGCCCAGGAGACGGTGGAGGTGGGCGTGGACGCCCAGGCCTCCGTCACCCTGTCCCTCCAGCGCGAGCGCGGGACGGTGGCCGGGACCCTGCAGTTGGAGGGCGGAGGGAGCGCCGGGGACATCGCGGTGCTGCTCGTCGGCACGGACTTCAGCACTGTCACGAACGCGGAGGGCCACTTCACGTTCACCGGGGTCCCCACGGGCACGTACACCCTGCGGGCCCAGCGCGCTGGCTACGTCCAGCACGAGCAGCAGATCGAGGTGAAGACGGCGACGGAAGCCTCCGTCACCCAGACGCTGTCACGCGAGCGCGGCAGCGTGGCGGGCACCTTCCTCCTGGAGGGCGGAGCCAGCGCCGGGGACATCGCGGTGCTGCTCGTGGACACGAACTTCAGCACCCAGACGAATGCCCAGGGCCAGTTCAGCCTCACGGGCGTCCCCACGGGCACGTACACCCTGCGCGCACAGCTCAACGCCTATGTCCCGTACGAGCAGCAGGTGGAGATCCGCGCGGGCGCGCAGACCTCCGTCACCCAGACGCTGTCACGCGAGCGCGGCTCCGTGGCAGGCACCTTCCTCCTGGAGGGCGGAGCCAGCGCCGGGGACATCGCGGTGCAGCTCGTCGGCACGGATCACTCCACGCTCACGGACGCGGAGGGCCGCTTCACGTTCACCGGAGTCCTCACGGGCACGTACACCCTGCGGGCCTCGCGTGAGGGTTACGCCCAGTACGAGCAACAGGTGGAGGTGCGCGCGAACGCGCAGACCTCCGTCACCCAGACGCTGACCCGCGAGCGCGGCAGCGTGGCGGGCACCGTCCTCCTGGAGGGTGGCGTCGGCGTCGCGAACATCGAAGTCGCGCTCGTGGACACGGCCTTCACCACCCAGACGAACGACCAGGGCGCCTTCGCCCTCACGGGCATCCCCACGGGCACGTACACCCTGCGCGCGCGGCGCGACACCTATCTCCCGTACGAACAGCAGGTGGAGGTGCGCGCGAACGCGCAGACGTCCGTCTCCGGGCTCCTCTACCGGGAGCGCGGTGGCGTCACCGGACGCGTCGTGCTGGAGGACGGCGAGAGCGCCGCGGGCCTCACGGTCGTGGCCGACGGCCCGGAGCGGATGGGCACGACGACGGACGCGGAGGGCCGCTTCTCCATGCCCGAGCTGCTCACCGGGGCCTATACCGTCTCCGCCTCCAAGGACAACTACGTCAGCCCGGAGGTCTCCGTGGAGGTCCGCCTGGACGAGCCGGCGACGGTCGAGCTCACCCTCACCCGGGCGGGGGCGCCCACCCTCGTCGTGCCCAAGCTGGCGGTCCAGCGCGGCCACCTGGAGCTGACCGGCTCCGGCTTCGGCGCGCAGCGCGGCGAGTCCCACGTGTCGGTGGGCGGCGTCGAGGTGTCCGACTACTTCTTCTGGTCCGATACCCAGGTGGTGGTGCGCGTCCCCGCGAACGTCAGCCCGGGCGTGCACGACGTCATCCTGAAGCCCGGCCCGGCCTGGCGGCCCGCCGCCACGGTGTCCCTGCGCGTCGTGCGGCAGCAAACCCTGGCGACCTCCACCTCCGTCTACGACTGGAATCTGGGCATCACGCCGAATGACACCGTCACCGGATGGGGCCCCGACCTCCCCTCGGGAGGCGGGAGCATGGCGGACGTGGTCAGCGTGGCCGCGGGCGAAGCCTTCGCCGTGGCCCTCAAGGCCGACGGCACGGTCGTGGAGTGGGGGGACCTGGGCGGCTCCCGCGCGCCGGTCCCCGCGGGCCTGTCGGACGTCGTCGCCATCTCGGCGGCCTCGAACATCGCGGCGGCGCTGCGGCGGGACGGGACGGTCGTGGCCTGGGGCGGCTCCGAGTACGACCGGACGAAGGTCCCCGCGGGACTCCAGGACGTGGTGGCCCTCTCCGTCTCCACGTACTTCTCGCTGGCGCTCAAGGCGGACGGCACCGTCGTCACCTGGGGGCGCGATCAGTCCGGGCAGGTCAGCACGCCTCCGCAGGACCTGTCCGGCGTGACGGCCATCGGGGGCAACACCTTCGGCAGCGCCGCCATCCTGTCGGATGGCAACCTCCGGGGCTGGGACTTCGGCGCCAGCCAGGACGGCTACGAGGACGTCACGGACCCGGTCGGCTTCATCGACGTGCGCGGCGGCCACGACCTCCTCGTGGCCCTCCGCAAGGACGGCACCCTGCGCGCCTGGGGACGCAATGACTACGGGCAGGCGAGCCCGCCCGCGACGCTGACGGGCGTCGTGGACGCGATGCCCATGGGGACCTACAACGGCGTCGCGCTGCTGCAGGACGGAACCCTCACGTGGTGGGGCGGGGACGTGAACCCCAACCGGCTTCCTCCGGCGGGGCTCATCCTGCGGGTCGCCCCGCGCTGAAGAAGCCCACGGGCACCGCATGAAAAGGGCCGCGCGGGGAGTGCCCCCACGCGGCCCTTCGCTTCACCTCAGGACCGTCCCGCTCAGGCCGGCTGGATGTCGCTGTTCTTCACGCGGAAGGTCTTCGCGGTGAACTTCGCCTCCAGCTCGCTGTCCGCGCGCTTGGAGTAGTCCTTGGCCACCTCTGCGGCGGGGATGAGGTGGAAGGTGGCGAGCGTCTCGTCCGCCTTCACCTCCACCAGCACGAAGCCGTGCGAGTCCGCGTCCGCGAAGCGCAGGCCCGGGTTGGACGCCTGGAGCGTCTTCTCCATCTCCACGACGGCGTGCTGGTACACCGGCGCCCCCGTTGCGTAGCCCGCGCCAATCAGCGCCAGGCTGGCCAGGCTCTTGATGGAGCCGGAGGTGATGGCCGGCGCCGTCAGCGTGGGCACGCCCTCCTCCACCGACGCGAACGACGCGTGGATGTCCCCGGAGAGGAACAGCGTGTTCGTCACGCCCTGCTTGAGCGCGTTGAGCATCACCTTCTTCTTCGTGGGGAAGCCGTCCCACTGGTCCACGCTGAAGTAGAAGCGCTGGCGCAGCGTCGGGTCGCTGATGTCCGCCTGCGCCCGGAAGTCCCAGATGAGCGCCGACAGCGACGTGGAGCTCACCACCATCTTCCAGGTGTTCGTCGCCTTCGTGAGCGTCTGCTGGAACCACTCCTCCTGGGCCGGGCCGAACACGTCCTCGCTCTTGCCGGCGGTCAGCTTGAACTTCACCGCCGCGAACAGGTCGAAGGTGTCCTTCACCACCACGTAGCGCGAGCCCTGGATGTTGAAGAGCGCCGCCTTGCCCATGTGCGCGTACGCCAGGCCCCGGGGCTTGTCCGCGGGCGGAATCACCAGGTCCTTGTTCACCGCCGCCAGCACCTGGTTCACGTAGTAGAGCGCCACCGGGCCGGCCACCCACTTGCCGGCCTTCTGCGCGGCCTCCGCGTCCGTCAGGCCCGCGGCCTTCGCCTGGCTCAGGTACACGCCCTGGAGCACCTGCTTCTGGGCCGCGTACGCCGCGTCGTCGATGTTCACGTACGCGAACGTGTCCGCCTGGAACGTCTGCTTCACCACGTCCGGCTGGTCCTGGAGCGCCGCGCCCAGCAGCGTCGCGTCCAGCGCCACGGTGCCCGGGTAGCCGTCCTCCGGGATGAGGTGGTCCGGACGGTAGCTGCGGTAGTCCGTCACCAGCAGCTTCAGGTGCTTGCCGTACTCGAAGTCACGGTAGATGCGCGAGTTGGGGAAGCGCGGCTCGCTGCCCACGTCGATGGCGCCCTCGGGCGACTGCGCCGTGTCCAGCGGGATGTACTCCAGGAAGGCCTGCTCCGCGTTGAGCTTGCGGTCCAGCTGCGTCTCGTCCCGCTTGCCGTCCTCGTACGTGGCCACGTCCTGCCAGCAGTCGTCGGAGAACTCGTGGTCGTCCCAGACGATGATGAACGGGTAGCGCTCGTGGACGCCCTGCAGCTGCCGGTCCGTGCGGGTCGTCTTGTAGAGGTCGCGGTAGTTGGACAGCGAGTTCGCCGCCAGGAACGCGGTGAGGCCCGCGCCCTGCGGCAGCGCTTCCTCCGGCGCGCTGAAGCGCACGGCCCGGCCGCCGTCGCCGGACTGGAAGGACGTGTCGCCCGTCGTCTCGTAGACGTAGTCGCCCAGGAACACGACGAAGTCCAGGTCCACGTCCAGCTGCAACAGCCGCTGCCAGGCGTTGTAGTAGCGGCCAATGAAGTCCTGGCAGCTGGCGAAGACGAACTTCACCGGCACGTCATCCCCCGCCGCGGGCGCGGTGCGCGTGCGCCCGGTGCGCGTGGTGTGCTTCTGGCCGTCCTTCTCGTAGGAGAAGCGGTAGTAGTACGTCGTCCGCGCGGACAGCCCGGTGACCTTCACCTTCACCGCGTGGTCATGCGCCGCCAGCGCGGACAGGTCCTTCTTGTCCAGCACCAGCGTCTTGAAGTCCTCCGTCGGGGAGACCTCCAACCGCAAGGGCAGGTCCGCCCCGGCGCGGTCCTTGTCCTCCACGCGCACCCACAACACCACGCTGTCCGGACGCGGATCCCCCGACGCCAGCGACTGCGGGAAGTAGGGCGAGCCATCCGACGCGTCCGTCGAGTCGTCGTCGGAGCATCCAAAGGTCGTCGTCGCCGCGACAGCAACCACGGCTTGCAGGAACGTGCGGCGTTTGAAGGGGTTGAACAAGGCGATGGACTCCAGCGGGAAGCAGGGGTGAAGGGGCTCCCGGTCCGCGAAGTCTAGAGGCGCTCCTCCCTCCACACGAAACATCCCGGCGACAGGCCGGTGATGACCGTGCGCGTCACAACCCCGCAATCCCTCTCACGGTGAAGAAAAAGGGGCCGGCCCCATCGCTGGAGACCGGCCCCTTCTCTTGCTGCTTCACCCGCCGCGCCGCTCCCCCCGGAGGTGCGCGGCGGGCCATTCCACGAGACGCTTCGCGGGCTACTTCACGGCCTTCACGCGAGGGCGCTTCTCGCCTTCCGCCGGCTCGCTGGGGGCGTCCGCGGCGGGCGCCGCACCCGCGGGCTTGCCGATGCCGTACTTCTCCAGCACCAGCGCCTCGACCTCCTTGTAGGTGTCCGGGTGCTCGCGCAGGTACTCCTTCGCGTTCTCCCGGCCCTGGCCGATGCGCTCCCCCTTGAAGGAGAACCAGCTGCCGCTCTTCTCGATGATGCCGTCGTTGGACGCGAGGTCGATGAGGTCGCCCTCCTTCGAGATGCCCGCGCCGTACATGATGTCGAACTCCACCTCCTTGAACGGAGGCGCCACCTTGTTCTTCACGACCTTCACGCGGGTGCGGCTGCCCACCACGTTCTCGCCGTTCTTGATGGCGCCCACGCGGCGGATGTCCATGCGCTGCGACGCGTAGAACTTCAGCGCGTTGCCGCCCGTCGTCGTCTCCGGGTTGCCGAACATCACGCCAATCTTCATGCGGATCTGATTGATGAAGATGACGCACGTCTGGCTCTTGGAGATGGTGCCCGTGAGCTTGCGCAGCGCCTGGCTCATGAGGCGCGCCTGCACGCCCATGTGCGCGTCGCCCATCTCGCCTTCCAGTTCCGCCTTCGGCACGAGCGCGGCCACCGAGTCCACCACCAGCACGTCGATGGCGCCGGAGCGCACGAGCATCTCCGCGATTTCGAGGCCCTGCTCACCGGTGTCCGGCTGGGACAGGAGCAGGTCGTCGGTGCGCACACCCAGCTTGCGCGCGTAGCCCACGTCCATCGCGTGCTCGGCGTCGATGTAGCCGCACACGCCGCCCTTCTTCTGCGCCTCCGCGACGATGTGGAGACACAGCGTCGTCTTGCCGGAGGACTCCGGCCCGAAGATTTCGATGATGCGCCCGCGCGGCACGCCGCCCACGCCCAGGGCGATGTCGAGCGAAGTGGACCCCGTCGAAATGGCCTGGACGTCCTTCATCATGGGCTCGTCGTTGCCGAGCCGCATGATGGACCCCTTGCCGAACTGACGCTCCACCGCCGCCAGCGCCAGCTCGATCGCCTTTTCCTTCTCCTGATTCACGGCCATTTCTCGTCGCTCCTTGGAAGAGTGGACCACCCCGGTCCACCTGAACGCGCTTTTAGTACGCGATGGGTAGACCCTAGTCCACCCCTCTGACATCCGTTTCGGGTCCTGGCGGTCAGCTCTTGCGCAGGGCAGCCAGGAAGGCGGCCACCAGCCCGCCCAATCCGGCCGCCCAACCCGCCGGAACCTCTGGCACCAGCACCATCCCCAACCCGACCCCGGACACCACCGTCAGCAGCGCCAGGGCTCCGCGATACAGGGGAGAGCCCACGGAGGCAACCGTCAGCAGGGTCAGGGACAGCAGGGTCAGGAGCCCCTGCAGGATGAGCAGCCCGCCGGGCACGACGACGCCTGTGAGTCCCAGCACCACCTGGAGCGCCAGCGCCCCCAGCCCCACTGCCAGGGCCGGGAAGGGCCCGCCTCTGGGAGGCGTCAGCCGCGCGCCCGGGGCGGGGGCGTTCGTGAGGTGCTCCAGGTCCTCCGGGCGCACCTCCAGCGCGTAGGGGAAGCCCAGGGACAGCAGGGACTCCACCGCCGTGGCCCGGCAGGAGCGCCCGTCCGAGTCCACCAGCCCGTCCAGGTTGCCCCCCTCCAGGAGCCGGTGGAAGG
>NZ_RAWC01000108.1:0-28597 GCF_003611685.1 Corallococcus sp. CA049B
ACCCCGTGCTGGGCGCGCTGCTGGAGCGCGTGCCCCGGCAGCTGGGCATCCTGCACGGCGCGGTGGCGCGAATCAGCGAGGACCCGTCGCTGCGCTGACGCGACATTGTCACGCGACGTGAAGACAACCGATACTCACGGGATGCCCCGGTCCCCCAAGCCCTTCTCCATCGCCAACCTCCGCAAGGACAACCCCCGCTTCAATCCGTTCGACGTCCTTCAGCGTGACGTCGAGGAACCGGAGCCGGGGCCCGAACGCAAGCCGGCGACCCACAAGACGGCGCTCCACTTCGTCTGGTACGGGACGGGCAAGCCGAACGACGCGAACACGAAGACGCCGAAGGCCATCGCGTCTGGCTTTGCCTCCGCGACGGTGTACTTCTGGTGCCTGCCCCAGATGGCCCCGGAGTTCGAGCGGGCACTGGGCAAGCGCGTCAAGGTGCACGGGCTGGACGAAGTCCTGGAGGCGCCGGTCGTGCGCAAGGAGTTGGGCGCGCTCCTGTTGGACAAGCTGGACCAGCTCCTGGCGTTCTACCTGGCCAACAAGGGCCACGCGCCCGCCAAGGACATCCTGACGTTCCTGACGCTGGGCGTGAACGGCGGGTACTTCCTCGACGCGAACTGCGTCATCGAGGACCGCAAGCAGTTCGAGAAGATGCTCGCGCAGCCTCCGAAGGTCCCCACGTTCCTCAAGCTCGAGGACAGCCTCACCTTCAATGCGAAGCACCCGTCCTTCATGAAGGACGAGCTCGCCCTGCAGATGGGCATGGAGGAGGACGCCGCGGATGAGATGACGGAGCTCAACGGCACGGACATGTGGGCCATGTACGCGCCGTCACGGCACCCGATGATGTGGACGATTGCCCGCCACTACATCGCCCGGGCGGAGGCGTTTGGCTTCTGCGGGGCGCCCGTCCAGCCCAAGAGCCTGCGCTCCCAGCTGCGCAACAGCTTCGTGGATGCGGAGTTCGCCCAGCAGAAACGCACCCTGGCCGGCGCGTTGGGAATCCAGAGCATCTTCTCCGGCATGGTCGAGCACATGCGGCGCCATGCGCAGTACCGGCCGGAGGACGTGAACTGGAAGGTGGACTCCGTGAAGAACGGCCAGGTCGAGGGCAGCGGTCTCGCCCTGTCACCCGCCTCCTCGAAGGCGGACTACTGGGTGGAGGACCTGGGCATCACGAAGGGCCACGGGGACAGCTGGACGAAGTAGGCGCCAGGGGGCGACCCATGACGGCCCGAGGCTGCGTATCCTGGGATGGAACACAGGCTGGCGGACGCTGCTGACGCTCGGCGGCCCCGAGGCGCAGGGGCCCGGACACTGCGCGCCCGGGTGCGGGGCGCGCGCGCTGGGACTGGACGGACCGAAGGCGTCCTGAGCGCGGCGGTTCAGGGAGTCGCCGGCGCGGGAGGGGCGCAGGCGGACTGGTAGTCCTGGAGCTTGCGCTGGAAGCGCTCCCGCTCCGGCGCGGGCCATTCCGCGGGCAGCAGCTCCACGGCCTTGCGCTGTTGCGCCAGGGCCTCGGTGCACTGCTTCAATCCGAACTGCGCGGCGGCGGCGGTCTCCAGCACATAGGGATTGTGGCTGCGTCGCACGAAGGGACGCACCGCGCTGAGGGCCGGCGCATACTGGCCTGACTGCACGAACTGCCACGCTGCCTCGCTGGCCGCCCACCCACTCCCGGGCGCCAGGAAGTAGGCGCGGGCGACGGCCTGGGGATAGAGCGGATCCCCTGGAGCATTCTTCGCGAGCTCCCGGGCGAGGTTGAGCCATGCCGAACTGCTCTCGGGATTCTGGCGGGCCCGCAGCCGAGCCCAGTCCAGTTCTTGATGCAGGGTCAACGTGCGCCCCTCCGGCACGAAGCGCACGTGGAAGGTGTAGTCGACACTCACGGGGTGCCCCGAGATGGTCGCGGGACGGTATCGAGCCGATTGACACGCCGCGAGGTTCTGCTCGACGCCGGGCAGCCGCGCCCCTTCCACGACCTTGCAGTCACGCACCTGGCCATCCGCGCCGATGCGGCAGTGAAAGACCATGAATGCGAACGCACCTTGCCGGAGCAACGTCTCGGGATACGTGAAGGCTGCCGGAGAGCTCACCTCCGGACCGGCGAACACCTCGGACTCGAGCCTGCAAGCTTCGGCAATACCTGCCACACACGCGGCCACGATGTCCCCGAATGCGCTGAGGATGGCGTCCTCTCCGGGGGTGCCACGCAGCGTCCTGACCGCCTCTTCGAAGACAAGAGGTGCCTGCGCCGGCTCCAGCCTGGGCGGCGGCTTCGGCACCACCTCGGCCCCTATCGCGAGGTTCCACATCCCCGTCGCCGGGAGGCCCCTCTTCGACTGGACGGTCTCCATCGCGGACATCAGATGGCCATGACTGGCGGGCAGGGTCGGGATGCCCGAGTGAGCACAGCCCGTGAATCCAAGCAGCAGGGACAGGAACAGCCAGCTCCAACGCATGGGGCCGCACTCTAGACCGCGAGGCAGCGCTGGCAGAAATGGCCCGAGGGACAACCTGTGCCGCCGCGAGGCTGCGTATCCTGGAATGGGACTCCCTTCCGGAACGCCCCTGGAGCCGTCTGCTTGGAAAACTCCCCGAACGACTCGACCGCTGGATGGCCCCGGAGCGCAGTGCTGGCCTTGCAGGTCCTCTGGCTCGTCGCGGCCCCGGCCTGCGCGACGGGCACGTCATTCCAGCGGGACACGTCCTGGACCTCGTACTTCAGTGAAGCAGCCGAGCGCATCGAGGCCCGGGCCCGCGCGGTGGACCTGACCCGGTCGCACGACGTGCGCATGGAACACGCGGAGCTGCGCGACTGGATGCAGACGCTGTCCATGGAGATGATGCTCGCGGGTCCCGAGGCGTGGGGCCCCGGACAGGACGCGCTCGCGCGAGGGGCGCTGGCCCTGGGCGACCTGAACTCGGCCTCCGTGCACGTGGAGGCCGCATGGAGCGCGGGCTTTCAAGAGCCCTCCGTGGCGTGGACCCGAGCCCTGGTGCTCAGCCAGCGCTACCGCGAGCAGCGCGTCGAGGCGTTGACCGTGCTGGATCCGGATCAGCGGAGGGTGCGCGAGCAGGACGTGGAACGTGAGTACCGCGAGCCGGTGCTCGACATGCTTCGTCAGGCCCGGGGAAAGGAGGCCCCGTCGGCGGACTACGGCGCCGCGCTCGTCGCCCTGCACGAGGACCGGCTGGACGCCGCGGCGGCCCTGCTGGAGGCCGTGGCCGCCTCGCATCCCTGGTTCGTCGAGGCGCCACTGCTGCGCGCGGACGTGCTGCTGCTCCGCTCCGCACAGCTGTGGGAGGCCGGCCACCAGGACGCGGCCCGGGCGCAACTGGAGAACGGCCGCAAGTCCCTCGCCGCCGCCAGGAGCACGGCGGAGAGCCGGATGCAGGCGCACCTGGCGCAGGTCCGGTTCGAATCCGCCGTCATCGCCATCCTCCGTACCGACCTGCCCGGCACCATGCCCTCCTACGACCGCGAGGAACCGGTGCCCGGCGTCATGTCCTTTCACGGCCCCGAGGGCTCGGGTCCCGCGGGCCGCGCCTTCAGCGCGCTCGACGCGGCGTCCCGGCTCAATCCCGCCGCCCCCGTCCCTCCCTGTCTGCGGCTGCGATTGCTCAATGCCCTGGCGGAGCATCCCCGGCGCCAGGAGGCCTTCAACGGCCACCTGGCCCAGCACGCGAGCGAAATCGCCAACGTGATGCTGGCCCGGGACCCCACGAACCGCTGCGTCCGTTTTGAACAGCTCCGGACCCAGGTGTCCCGAGAGGAGAAGGCGAGGCAGGAACGTTTCAGCTCATCGATGCCCTCGGTGCAGGACCTGTTGAAGGCCGTTCCCCCAGCCGAGCGGGGCCTCGAGTTCGACCTCCTGCACGCCCGGCTCCTGGAGCACGAGGTGGCGCTCGAAAACGAATGGGGAGGCCCTCGGGTCGGTTACCGGCACGGCGCGCACCGGGACCAGGCGATCAACGTCTGGAAGGGCATCCTCGCTCGCGAATACCGCGTCCCCGCGTATTGGGTCCGGTTCGGGGAGTTCCTCGTGGACCGGAGCCTGGACCCGTTGACGGTGAACGGTGCAGGGGACCTGGACCTGGCGGAGGAGGCCTGGGACAAGGCGGGGGCCCTGCACACGAACGCGCCCGGCCTGTGGCTGCTGGGAGCCCACGTCCAGATGGCGAAGGCCCTGCGCTATCAGGCTCGGGGCGAGGTCACCGATCTCACTTGGAAGACCGCCGAGGTCCGCCTTCGCGAGGGCCTCACCGCGCATCCGCGTGAATCGTCACTGCATCATGGGCTGGGCCAGGTCCTCCTGGAGCAGGCGAAGGAGCGATGGGCGAGCGGAGGCGATCCCACCGGGTTGCTCGATGCGGCCGAGGCGGCGCAGGCAGAAGCCACGACGCTGGATTCCGGGCATGGCCCGGGGAAGCGAGCGCAGGCGGACATCCATGCGCTCCGGGCGGAGTACGCCTGGCGGCGAGGGGAGGATCCTTCCAGCCACGTGGACAGGGCCGAAGCCTTCTATCTCCAAGCCATGCCCGAGGGGCCCTCGAACGCGGAGGCCGTCCTGGGCCTCATGCGGGTGCATCAAATCCAGGCGCGCTCCCTGCTGGAGCAGGGGCGGGATCCGCGGCCCGCCTTCGACCGCGGGGTGAAGTCCATCGACCTGATGGCCCGTCTTGCCTTGATCAGGCGGGTCCAATACCTGCGAGTCGCGAGCGGGGACTCCCTCTTGCTGGCCCGGTGGACGGACCGGACGGATCCACGGCAGGCGGAGTTGCACTTCGACGCCGCGGAAGCCACCCTCACCAAGGCCCTGGAGAACGTGCCTCGGAGTCACGAGGTCCGTCTGGATCTGGGTGAGGTGAACCGGTACCGGGCGGCGGCAAGGGTGGCCGCCGGACAGGACGCGGAGCCCTTGGTGGCAAAGGGACTCGCGCTGGCGGACGCGTTGCTCAAGGAGCGTCCGAACTGGCCAGAAGCCCTGCTGCTGCGCGCGGCCATCCTGCGCACGAAGGACCCGGCTTCGCCCCAGGCCCGCGAGGACCGCGATGCGGCGCTGAAGGCCAATGCCAACCTCGCGCCCGGCTGGAGGCGGCAGTTCCCGGAGGACAAGCCCCGGGTGCCTTGAGCGCCGCGGGTCAGGGCGTTCCGGCAAGCAAAAATACCCATGAATGCGTAAGGCTTTGTATCCTGGAATGGCATACGTTCTCGTCCCTCACGGAACGCACCAGGAGCCGCGCCATTGAATGACGTCCCGAGCCGCGCAACCGCTGGAAGGTCCCGGAGCGGCGCGCTGGCCTTGCAGGTCCTGCTAATCATTGCGGCAACGGCATGCGCCGCGGACAGGCAATCCCAGCGGGACGCGGTCTGGGTCGCGCACTTCACCAGCGCCGCGGAGCGCATCGAGGCCCGGGCCCGCGCGGTGGGCATGGCCCGCCTGCACGACGTGCGCTCGGAGCAGGCGGAGCTGCGCGGCTGGATGGAGACCGTCTCCAAGGAGATGGCGCTCGGGGGCGCCGAGGCCCAGGGGCCTGGACACTATGCGCTCGCGTGCGGGGAGCGGGCCCTGGGCCGCGAGACGGAAGCACTCGCACAGCTGGACGCGGCCTGGAACGCGGGCTTCCGCGATCCTCGCGTGGCGTGGGTCCGGGCGCAGATCCTGAGCGAGCGCTACCGCGTGCTGCGGATGGAAGCCATCGCCGCTCCCGACAAGCACGAACGGCAGGCGCGCGAAGAAGACGCGGAGAGCAGGTACCGGGAGCCGGTGCTCACGTTGCTGCGGCAGGCCGCGGGGGCGGAGTTTCCGTCAACGGACTACGGCGCGGCGCTGGTCGCGATGCACGAGGACCGGCTGGACGCGGCGCTGGCGCTCCTGGAGGCCGTGAACTCGAAGCATCCCTGGTTCGTGGAAGCGCGGCTGATGCGCGCGGATGTGCTCCTGCTGCGTGCGGCCTGGCACTGGAGGCAAGAGCGGAGGAAGGAGACGGGCGATGACATGACGGCCGCGTTCCAGGCGTTCACGGCGGCCCGGGCCACCGCGGAGAGCTTCGCCCCGGCCCACCTCGCCATGGGGCGCTACCAGGCCGCTGGGATGAGACTCACGCGGACCCACTTCGACGGGACCGTGTTCATGCTCTCCAGCGAGGACGACGACAAGCCAGGCCCGGCGCAGACGGGGCTCGCGGCGATGGACGCGGCCACCCAGGTGGATCCCGGTCATGCAGGGTTCGCCTGCGAGAAGGCGCGCTTCCTCACCATGCTCGCGGAGCGCCCGAACTCCTATGGGGCCCTCCTTTCCCTGCGCAGCAGGGCCGTCGAGGCCGCGCAACACACCCTGGCGCTGGATCCCGCGAGCGCATGCGGCCGCATGGAGCGGACCCGGGTGATGGTGCAGGAGAGCGAGAAGGGCCTGAAGGAGAACTCCTCCGTGGACGTCTACAAGCTCCAGGAGGCCCTGGATTTGCTGGAAGCTGTTCCTCCGTCTGGACGGGACCTCGCGTATCACCTCCTGCGCGCCCGGCTCCTCCATCTCTGGACGGAGGCCGACCTCCAGGCAGGGAGTTGGAGGGTCGGATCCAAAGGCTGGCAGCATCAGGAGCAGGCCATCGAAGCCTACCGGAGCGTGGTCGCGCTCGAGGAGCGCGTCCCCGCGTATTGGGTCCGGTTGGGAGAGCTCCTGCTGGCCCGGGCTTCCAATCCGACGGCGAAGGATGTCGACGAGGACCTGAAGCAAGCGGGAACGGCCGTGTCGAATGCGCTGAAGGGCGGCAGCACGAAGGCACCCGAGGTGTGGCTCCTGTGGGCGCACCACGACGTGGCCCAGGCCTTGCGGAAGCGAGCCCAAGGCGAGACGGCCCCGTGGAGGTTCGAGCAGGCCGCGCAAAACATCCGCAATGCCCTCATCAACGATACCCACAATCCGACCCTGCATCATGAACTGGGGCTCGTCCTCCTGGAGCACGCAAGGGAACTCTGGGAGCACGGAGGCGACCCCACCGCCCTGATTGATCAGGCGGAGGCGGCCCAGGTCCAGGCGGCGAAGCGGGCGCCCTCCCAGGACCTGGGCAAGGTGGGGCAGGCGGCGGTCCACGCGGCGCGGGCGGAATACGCCTGGTGGCGGGGAGCGGATCCCACCGAGGAGGCGGAGCGGGCGGACGCGTTCTACAGCCAGGCGCGCCCCTTCTTCAGAACCCGGAAGAATCAGCGGTTCGTAGGCCGCATGAAGGTTTCCCACCTCCTGGCGAACCAGTTGCTGGAGCAGGGCCAGGATCCCGAGCCCGTGCTCAAGCGGCCGTGGGAAGGCCTCGACATCGGAGACCGGATTGGTCAGGACCCCGTCCTGCGTCATCGCGCCACCGGGGCGATGTCCGGCCTGCGGGCCCGCCATTCGGCCCGCACGGATCCGGAGAAGGCGGAGAAGGAGTTCCTCAGCGCGGAGAAGTCCTACGAGGAGGCCCTCCAGGTGGAGCCCTTGAACCGGGAGATCCGTCTGGAGGAGGGGCACCTGTTCCGTGAGTGGGCGGTGGTGCGAAAAGCCGCGAAGCAGGACCCAGAGCCCCTCCTGACCAAGGGACTCACGCTGGCGGACGCGCTGCTCAAGGAGCGTCCGAACTGGCCCGAAGCCCTGCTGCTGCGCGCGGCCATCCTGCGCACGAAGGACCCGGCTTCGCCCCAGGCCCGCGAGGACCGCGATGCGGCGCTGAAGGCCAATGCCAACCTCGCGCCCGGGTGGCGGCGTCAGTTCCCGGAGGACGGCCCGAAGGCGCCCTGAGCACGGCGGTTCAGCGAGTCGCCGACGGGGGCGCGGCGCAGGCGGACTGGTAGTCCTGGAGCTTGCGCTGGAAGCGTTCCTTCTCGGGCGCGAGCCAATCCGCGGGCAGCATCTCCACGGCCTTGCGCTGTTGCGCCAGTGCCTCGGGGCACTGCTTCAGCCCGAACTGCGCGGCGGCGGCGGTCTCCAGCACGTAGGGGTTGGGGTGCTTCCCCATCGTGGAGCGGCGAAGCACGGGGCGCAGCGTCATCAGCGCGGCCGCGTGCTGGCCCACCTGGCTCAGGCGCCAGGCGACTTCCGTCGCGGTCCACCAGTACCGGGGGGCTAGGGCATGGGCCTGCGCCAGCGCCGTCAGGTAGTCCGGAGCATCCGGAGTGTGGATCGCGAGCTGCGCGGCCAGGTTGCTCCAGGCCGAGGCGCTCTTTGGAGCCCAGCCCACCCTCAGGCGGGCCCACTCCAAGGTCTGCTTCTCCGACAACTGAATGGAACCCTGTCTGCCGGAGATGAAGTTGAAGGTCAGGCCATACGGTTGGCCCAGCGGATGTCCCGCCAGCATCCACGGCTTGTACCGGTGCGAAGACAATTGGATGAGGACGTCCGAGGTGAACGATTCTGGCCCCTGTTCGATGATCTGACAGTCGTGCATGCGCCCATCCGTGGCGAGCAGGCATTCGATGACGATCACCACGTACTGATTTCCGCGAACCCTCTTTCGGGGCCCAGGAAGCATCCGGGGATGGAGCATCTCTCCTGACTGGAACCTGGGCCGCTGGTATTCCGCCTCCAGGAACTGGCACGCCTTCTCGTGGTCGGCGTCGCAGGCGGCCTGCAGGTCTCTCAGCGCGCGGTGGAGGTCCTCCTGATGGGGCTCCCCCTTCAGCACGTGGACGGCCTCTTCGAAGGCACCGGCGGCCTGGTCGCGTTCCAGTTCGAGTGAAGGCCCCTCTTCATGAGCATTGAAGGGACTGAACTGGCCCAGGTTCGAGCCCTGCGCGATCCGTTTCTCGTAGGACCGTGGGTCGCTCAGGTAGGCATCCATGGCCAGCGACAGGTGACCGTGGCTCGCCGTGATGGGGGGAAGGCCGGAGTGGCTACAGCCCGAGGAAAGGCACAGCAGGGAGAGGAACAGCAGACGCCAGAACATGGCGCCGGACTGTAGCGCAGGGCCTCAAGGAGTCGCTGGGGTCGCCACGGACGTCGTGGCCGCCACCAGGTTCCCCGCTCCGTCCTTCGCCAGGCCATACAGCTTGATGGTGCCTGCCACGGCGGGCAGGCGCACCCGCCACGTACCGGGAGTACTCCCCGTCCGGGACTCCAGCACCGTCACGCGGTCACGCTCCACCCGGGTCGGCGCGCCCCGGAAGTTGTAGGCGAAGGAGACCTCCAGCGGCGTGGTGGAGGTGACGTCAAAGGCCACATTCGCCCAGTCGTTCTCCAAGCCCCGGACCTCCAGGCGCACCGGCACTGGCAGCGCGGGCGCTGGCTTCACGCCCGTGTACGCCTCCCGCACCGCGTGCCACGCCGGCCGGGTGGACGTGCCGGACAGCATCCCCAGCCACAGCCCGGTGTGGTCCAGCGCCGCGCTGTAGTTGAAGACGAACAATCCCAGACACCGTCCAGCCTGGACGTGCGGAGCCAGCGCGTTGCGCCAGCCGTCCACGATGACGTCGTACTTCTCCCCGTCACCGGGTTCCTGGGGCACGCCGCGAGCGTCCTTGGGGACCTCCCATTCCCCCTGGGCGCCGAACTCGGTGATGAACCAGGGCTTGCGGCCACCGGCCTGCTTCACCGCGTCCGCCAGCGCGTGGATGCCCCGGCCGTAGACATTCAAGCCATACGCATCCAGCGAGGGCACGTACTTCTCCCAGAACGGAATGCCCAGCGTCCATGCGTCCACGGACAGCACCGGGTGCGCGGTGTCCGCCTTCTTCACCGCGCGGACGACCTTCTCCAGGAAGCGCGAATAGGCGACCTTGGACGGCTCATCCGGCGAATTGAGGATGACTTCGTTGCCCACGCCCCAAGCGAGCACCGCCGGGTGGCCCTTGAAGCGGCGCACCTGCGCGAGCGTGGCCTGGAGTTGCGCCTCACGACCCTTGGCGTCGCGCGCATAGTCGAAGGCGTCGTCATTCTCCATGCCCGGGCGGCCCGGCCGAAGCCACAGTCCCACGAGCACGCGCAGGCCATGCTTGTGCGCGGCATCAAGCAGCGCGGCGGTTTCGTCACCCGTGCCCCAGGTGCGCAATGTGTTGACGCCCAGGGTTTTGAGTTGCTCGCAATCCTTGTCGAAGTTCGCGGGCCCACCCGTGCCACTGAAGGTCACGCCCTTCGCCACGTAGGGCTGGCCGTCCACCTCCAGCTTCCAGCCCTCCCCTGCCTTCAGGATGGCGGTGCGAGCCTCCACGTCCCACGAGGGCAGGAGGAGCGCGATCAACAGCAGCACACCAGCGGCAACGGGGCGGGCAGTGGCCATGACAGGGAGTCTAGCGCGCGTCCGCGCTCTCCGAGGGCCCAGACACGAATCAGTGATCGCGCAGTCCCATCAGCAGACTCTCGACCTCGAGGACGATGGGGTCCCAGTCCGGTGGTTGTTCCGGCATCGTGCCGTCCCCCACGTGAACAACCAGCCAGGTCTCCATCCGGGCGACGATCACCTGCGCGGCTTCACGCCGGGTCACCAATCCATCCATCGCCACCCCCCAAAAATCTCTCGGCCCATACAGGATTTCATTCAACGCATGCTCAAGGTCCGAATCCGACACCTGTTCGAATGACAGGAGGATCGCCAGTTTCCTGGCACACCCCACCAGTCGCGCCATTTCAGGCCTCGGGCCTTCATCCCCAGTGCTCATGAATCACCTGTCCGGACCCGAAAAATCTTGCCCCGCTTCTGAGGCGTCATGTCGAGCACGTCTGAACCCGAAACCTTCTCCAGAAAAGCGAGGGCGGCTTCCAGCGTCTCGAATCTCTCCATCAACTCAAGAGCATTCTCCTCAACAGCCATCAGCGCCTCAGGGATCTCAAAGTAATAGGCAACAAAAACATCCCCTGAGCGCTGAATCCCCATGGTCTGGTAGATCGCTTCTCCCTCCCGCATCAGGTCTCTGCGCTTCCCCACTTGTCGCCCCGCGGAGATCCACTCACGCAACCGCACAGGGATGTCCCTCACTTCGCCTCCATTTCACGCGGGGGTCGTTCGAACATGGCCATCCGGGATGGGCCCGGGATGGGCTGTGACGCATTCAGGAGATCGTACCGTGAAGCTCGATGGAAACGGATGGAGCGGTGACTTCGGCGGGTCCTGCCCGATGCAGGGCGACGGCGAGGTGGATGGCCTTCCGTTCTACTTCTGTGCGCGCTGGGACTCGTGGGAGCTGGACATCACGCAACCAGGCTGCGACCCGCTCGACGTCGACGACGCGGCGATGGCGCGCGGAGAAGGATGGCGCCACGAAGAGGTCTGGCCGGGCGGGCCCTACGACGCGGGCACTATGGAACTGGATGACGTCCAGCGGTGCATGGACCGCGCTGTCGCCCTCTTCCGCGCCAGCCGGCCAGCCACGCTGTAGGCCCACGCCCCCAGTCCCCGGGTTTCGTGCTACCCCGAAGCCGTGGACCCGCTTGTCACCGCACTCGAACCGGCACCCCACGCGGATGAAGTGCCGGGTGCCTTCCCGAGCCCCTTCGACGCCGTGGGCCCGCATGCCCTTGCGCGCCGGGCCGCGGAGTCACTGCAAGCCACGCTGCGTGATGGCTTCATCGCCCCTGGGCTGTCCAGCGAAGTCCTCCAGGGACCGGACGGCGGAAAGATGTTCGGCGTGCTCGTGGTGCGGCAACCGGACGGAACGTTCGGCGTGCTGCGAGCCTTCTCCGCGATGCTCGCGGGACGCTGGGACGTGCCGGGCTTCGTGCCCCCGGTGTTCGACCGCGAGGCACGTGCCCGCGTGGAGCCGGTGGCCGACGCCACGGTGAAGGCCCTGCTGTCCCGTGCCGAAGCGTGGAGCACCTCCGAGGAGCTGCGCCGCCTGCGCGAGGACGATGACGCCCGCCAATCGCGCGAGGCCACGGAGCGCGAAGCCATGCGCCTGCGCCACGACACCCGGCGCCGACAGCGCCACGAACGCCGTGCGGCAATCCTGGCCATGCCCTTACGCACGGAGCCGCTGAGCGAGGAGCCTCCGTCGACGCCAGCCTCGCCCCCATCCGAGCTCTCGGAGCCCACTCGCCCCGAGGCGCTTTCGGAGACCGAGCGTGCCCAGGCACTGCACGCACTCGACCAGGAGAGCCGGGGCGACAAGGCGGAGAAGCGCAGGTGGGACGCGGCACAGGAAGAAGCCCGGCGCTCGCTCGCCCCTGCCCGCGCGAAGGCGGAACGTCGCGTGCGAGCGCTGGACCGCCTGCGCCGCATCGTCTCACGCAGCTTCATGAAGCAATTCCACGACACCTACGCCATCACCAACGCCAGAGGAGAAACCCGCCCCTTGCGCTCGCTCTACGGCGGCGCGGAGCCCCCGTCCGGCGCCGGTGACTGCGCGGGCGCGAAGCTTCTCGCCCATGCCTTCGCGCACGGACTCCAACCCGTGGCGCTCGCGGAGTTCTGGTGGGGCACGCCGCCCGCGTCCGGGGGCCGCATCCAGGGCGCCTTCTATCCGGCGTGCCGAGACAAGTGCGGTCCCCTGCTCCCATTCATGCTGGAGGGCCTGGAGGTCTCCGCGCCCCGCGTCTTCGTCCCGCCGCCCGCGCCCACGCCGGAGCTCTCCATCGTCTTCGAGGACGCGTGGCTCGTCGTCATCGACAAGCCCTGCGGCCTGCTGTCCGTGCCGGGCCGGGATGCCTCACTGCTGGACTCGGTGCTCACCCGCCTGCGCGCGCGGTACCCCGACGCCACGGGGCCGCTGCTCGCGCACCGGCTGGATCTGGACACGTCCGGGTTGCTCGTCGCCGCGCTGGACAGCCGCACGCACGCGTCCCTTCAACGCCAGTTCCTCCACCGCGACGTGGCCAAGCGCTACGTGGCGCTCATCGCCGGTCCCGTGCACGGAGACTCAGGCACCATCACCCTGCCCTTGCGCGTGGACCTGGACGACCGCCCCCGGCAGATCGTCGACCCCATCCACGGCAAGCCCGCGGTCACCGACTGGGAGGTCCTCCACCGCGCGGCGAGCCACACGCGCGTGGCCTTCCATCCACGCACCGGCCGCACGCACCAGCTCCGCGTCCACGCGGCACACCCGCAGGGCCTGGGCGCCCCCATCGTAGGAGATCCGCTGTACGGACACGCGGGCCTGCGCCTGCACCTGCACGCCGAAACGCTGTCCTTCGTGCATCCGGCGACGGGGCAGCGCGTGTCCTTCACCCGCGCCGCCCCGTTCTGAACGCTCGCGTCAGTTGACGAGCAGCACCTTGCCCACGCCGCCCTGCTCCGCGACCTTCTGGGCCTCGCGCGCGTCGTCCAGCTTGAAGGTCCGGCTGATGGGAATCACCAGGTCGCCCTTCGCCGCGCTCACCGCGAGCTGCTCGAGCCGGTGCGCGTCCGGATGGGCCAGGAAGCTGCGCACCACGAGGCCCTTCTCCTTCGCGCCCTTCGGCTCGCCCACCACGGTGCCCACGATGCCGCCGTGCTTCACCTTGCCGAGCACCGCCGCCACGGCCTCACCGCCCACCGTGTCCGCCACCGCGTCCAGCGTGGGCAGCTTCGCGACGTCCTTCGGATCATCCAGCGCGACGACGCCGTCCACGCCCAGCTTCCGGGCCTCCTCCACCTGCTTCTTCCGCACGCCCGCCCAGATGCGCGCGCCCCGCGCCCGCGCCGCGAAGACGGCCGAGCGCCCCACCGCGCCCAGCGCGCCCGTGATGAGCACCGTGTCCCCCTGCGAGGGCTGCACGTGCTCCTCGATGAGCTGCGTGCCCGTCAGCGTCACCAGCGGCAGCGCGGCGGCGTCCTTCAGGTCCAGGGTGTCCGGCACCTTCGCCCAGGCCTCCGTGGGCGCGACCACCGTCTCCGCGTAGCCCGCGGTCACCAGGCCCATCACGCGGTCGCCCGGCTCGAAGGCCTCCACGCCCGTGCCGACCTCCACGACCTCCCCGGCCACGTCGCGCCCGAGGATGGCCACCGGGAACTTCAGGTCCATCCGCCCCTTCATGTCCCCGCGGCGGATCTTCCAGTCCACCGGGTTGATGCTCGCGGCGGTGACGCGGACCTTCACCTCGCCCGGCCCCACCTTCGGCTCGGGCATCTCCTGCACCGCGAGCACATCCACGTCCCCATAGCCTTTGAGCACGACCGCTTTCATCCGGGCCTCCACTTGAGCCGAGCGAGGGAAGAGACTTCCAACGTCGGCCCAACGGTAAGCACCGGCGAAGAGGCCGCCATCGTCGGCGACCGGTCGCCCCGCCTCCTGCTCCCCTGGACGGCGGCGGCCTGTCAGCGGGGCTGGAACTCCAGCGCCTCGCGCAGCACCGGATACGTGTCCTCCGCGGCGGTGCTGCCCATGAAGGTGTCCAGGTGTCCGTAGCCCGGCAGCATGCGGCGCTGGTACCAGCGCGCGCCGTTCGCCTCGCGCAGCCACTGGAGGGTGCGCTCCGTGGACGACGGCAGGTACGTGCGGTTCTGCTCGCTGGAGACGAAGGTGATGGGCCGCTGGAAGGGCTCCGGGTCCAGGTAGTCCGGCGGCCGGGCCTGCCCGTAGCGCCGCAGGTTCTCCGCGCGGCCGTAGTCGAACTTCACCGCGTGACCGCCGCGCGACATCTGCCCCAGGTGGCGGAACGTCAGCAGGTTGCACCTGCCGAACTGCTCCTCCAGCCGCGCGTGCGTCTCCGGGTTGAGGCGCGCGTGCCGGTACAGCCGGCCGTACATGAACGACAGCCGGTGGCACACCGGGTTGTCACACTCCATCCGCAGGAAGCTGGACACCTTCGTGAAGGCCGCCTGGAACAGCGGCGTGCGGGACGCGTCATCCGGAGTCAGTGAATCCAGCCCCGCGTCCAGCAGCTCCGGCACCCGCAGGAGCGCCTTGAAGCGCGTGGAGGCCGGCGTGTGGTGGTGCAGCGCCACCTGCGACGCCACCACGGTGCGCACGTCCGGCAGGTGGCCCGCGGCCATGGACATGAAGAACGCCGCGGACCCCGCGCAGTGCACCACCGCCTGCACCGACTCCGCGCCGGTGATTTCGCGGATGCGCCGCACCGCCGTCGGCATGTCGTGGTCCGCCGCGTCGTCCAGCGTGAACTGGCGCAGGGGCAGCTGCACGCTGGCGCGCCAGTCCAACAGCCACGTGTCGTAGCCGTGGCGCACCAGGTACTGGACGAAGTTCTCCTTCAGCGTGGGCAGCATGAACATGCCGCTCCACACGCCCGCGCCGTGCACCAGCAGCACCGGCCCCTTCGTGCCCCCCACGTAGCGGGTGAGCTTGAGGGGCACGCCGTCGCCCGCGAGGAAGTCGTACCGCTCCGCCAGGGGCAGTCCCTGGAGCGTCACATCCTGGGACCGCGTCCGGAACACCGCCGCGCTGCTTCGGTAATCAAAAGCCATGGGCCACCGCCTCCGCGATGCGCTCGGCCACCGCGCTGATGGTCATCACCGGATGGAAACCGATGGACGTGGGGATGACGGAGCCGTCCGCCACGTACAGTCCGGGGTAGTTGAACACTTCGCCCTCCGTCGACACGACGCCTCGGGCCGGCGACTCCGCCAGGTGCGCCCCGCCCAGCGAGTGCACCGTGAACGGCCGGCGGAACAGCTCCCACGTGACGAGCGGCGCGAACGTCCCGCCGTACTGCGACGCCAGCTCCTGCATCGCGGAAGTCATGCGGTTCACCAGCGCCACGTTCTCGTTCGCGTAGTCCCACTCGATGTCCAGCCGGTCGCCCTTGAGCACCATGTGCCCGTTGGCATTGTCCTGGCCGATGGCGAACAGGTTGCTGGTGCGCGAAGGATCCACGCCGGTGCCCAGCGGCTTGTTGAACAGCCCCTTGGCGAACGCGCCGTGCAGCAACGGCCACAGCTTGGGCCACAGCGGGGCCCCCACGCCGCCCAGCAGCCCCAGCCGCGGCTGCCCCATCCCCGCGAGCACCGCCGTCGCCGGCTTGTTGAACGTGGCCGTCACCATGGTGAAGCGCGGCGCCGCGTCGAAGAAGCGCATCACCGTGGCCACGTCCGGGCCTTCCCACGGGAGGATCTCCTCTCGGCTGCCGTGCATCGAGCCCAGGAAGTCGCCGTTGCCGGAGTAGCCCCTGCCCAGCCAATCGCTCACCAGCGGCAGCGTGCGGGTCCGGTCGCGGCTGCGCAGCAATATCTCCACCGTGCCCAGCGCCCCGGCGGACAGCACCACGCGGCTGCCCTCCACGGATGTCTTCTCCCCGGTGGCCAGGTCCTTGAAGTGCACCCGGTAGCCGCCCGCCACGCGCTGCACGTGGGACACGGACAGGCCCGGCCACACCGTGGCGCCCAGCTTCTCCGCTCGCGCCAGGTAGGTGAGGTCCAGGGTGTTCTTCGCGCCGTGCTGGCAGCCGAACTCGCACTCCGCGCACCGCTGACACGCCTTGCGGCCCGGAGCGGAGGGCTCCGTCCAGGACACGGCCTCGTCCGGGTCGAAGGTCTGGCGGCCCATGCGCCGCGCGGCCTGCTGGAACAGGTCGCGCTTCTTCAGCGGGATGGACGCGGGGAACGGCTTCACGTCCAGCTCGTGCGCCACCTTGTCGTAGTAGGGGTCCAGCGCCTCGCGGCTGAAGCCCCGGGGCCAGCGCGGGTGGTCGAAGACGATGGGATCCGGCCGCACGTGGACGTTGGCGTAGACGAGCGACCCGCCGCCCACGCCGCTCGCCGTCACCGTGCCGATGCCGGACAGGAAGCGCACGTCGTAGAGCCCGCGCGCCTCCGGACGGATGGGGTGGCGCCAGAGCAGCTCATCCGCGCGAGTGACGTCCCGGGGGAACTGGCCCGGGTTGTACCGGCGGCCCCGCTCCAGCACCGCCACGGACCTGCCCGCCTGCGCGAGCCGGAGCGCGGTGATGGAACCACCGAACCCGGAGCCCACCACCACCACGTCGTACTTCTTCGCCATGCCCACGATGTGTTCCCCCCTAGTCGAACTTCGCGCGGGCGAAGACGTCCCAGAGCGTGCCCATGAACATCCCGCCGAAGCGCCGCATCGCGTCCGCCTGCTTCAGCGGCGAGGACGTGCCCAGCACGGAGAACGTGGTGAGCTGCTGGAGGAAGTCCGGCAGGTGCAGTCGGATGATGCCGGTGGCGACGATGGGGCCGGTGCGCTCGTGCCCCTTGCGCAGCACGGTGTAGAGCGTGGACGTGTCGCTCCACACATCGAAGCCCGCGTCGTCGTTGACCTCCTTGTAGCCATCCAGGAGGTACGGCTGGCCGTCCACGCCGGTGAAGGGCATCAGGTACAGCATGCGCCGCTCGTAGAAGCGCTCCGTGCCCACGAAGAGGTTGAAGACGCCGTTCTCCACCGGCGCGCCCCCGGGCGGCGTGAGGCCGCGCACGTGCAGCGTGCCCTGCACGATGCCGCCGTGTGACTCCTGCGCGAGGAAGCGGTCCAGGTTGGGCAGCGTGATGGTGACGACGAACTCCGCCGTCTGCCCCCCGCGCTGGCCCGCCCGCGCCGCTCCGGCGAAGTCCTCTGGCGACGGGTGGTTCGGCTGGAGGAAGCCCTTCATCCGCTCCGTGAAGCGCAGGCCCACCACCGGCGTGGGGGACGCCACCGTGCCGCCGGGCGGCACCACCACGTCGCCCAGCGGATCCGTTCCCGGCACCACCGGCGAGGCCACCGTCTCCACCTCCGGCATCATCCGCAGGCTGACGCGGGGCGGGTACGCGGGCGCGGACTTCACGGGCACGCGCTCCGGCGCCACCCAGCTCGGCGCGTCCTTCACCTGGCGGATGACCTGCTCCACGTTGCGCTCGGCCACCGCGGCGATGCTGGAGGACGGGTTGACGCCGACGCCCACCGGGAGCGCCGCGCCGTCCATGACATACAGGCCGGGATAGCCGTGCACCTCGCCGTCGGGCGTGAGGACGCCGTACGCGGGCTCCTCCGCCATCGCGCAGCCGCCCAGGTTGTGCACGGACACCGGCAGGTGCAGCCGCTCCCACAGCGGGTTGTAGGCGGCGCGCGTGCCCAGCGCGCGGGCCACGTCCTCGCAGAGCTGCTCCTGCGTGCGGTACAGCGGCAGGTTCGCGGGCACGTCCCACTGCACCTGGAGCTCTCGGGTGATGGGGGACAGCGTCAGCCGGCCGTTGGACTTGTCCCGGCCCATGGCCAGGAACACGGCCTGGAAGCGGCCGCGCTCGTTCTCGATGGAGGCCATCTCCTTGGAGCGCGTGCGCAGCACCTTCACCAGCTCGCGCTGGAGCAGGTCCGCCGGGAGCGTAATGGCGCGGTCGGGGTCCATGGCCATCATCAGCCCCGCGGCCTGCACCGGGTGCCCGCCCTCCTGGAAGAGGAACCAGGTCTTGTCCTTGCCCTGGCCTTCCTCCACCACCATGCCGGTGGTGATGGTGGGGCCCACCGCCGGGTCCCACGGCTCCTTCGTGTCGAAGGCGAAGGCGAGGAAGTCCCCGTTGGCGGAGTAGCGCGTGCCCAGCCGCGCGCTCAGGTCCGGCAGCGTGCCGTGCACGTCGCGGTTGCGCAGCAAGAGCTCCGTGGAGTTCACCGCGCCCGCGCACAGGAAGACGCGGCGGGCGTCCACGGTGCGCTGCATGCCGGCGCTCGCGTGGTCGGTGAAGGTGACGCGGTAGCCCGGCGACAGGGGCTCGATGCGAGTCACTTCGGCCTGGGTGGTGACCTCCGCGCCGCGCTGCTCGGCCACGGCCAGGTAGTTCAGGTCCAGGGTGTTCTTCGCGCGGCGGTTGCAGCCGATGTCGCACTCGCCGCAGTAGCTACAGCCCTCCTGGAGCACGCCGAACTTGTTGGGCAGGGGCTCGCCCGCGGGGGCGAAGCGCACGGCGAGGTTCGGGTAGAAGAACTGCGCCTCGCGGCCCAGCTTCTTCGCCACCTCCTGCATCCGCTGCGTCTTGGGCGGCAGCCCGCGCGCGGAAGCGGTGATGGGCTGCACATCCAGCATGTGCGCGACCAGGTCGTAGTACGGATCCAACGACTCCCGGCTGTAGCCCTCCGGCCACCCGGACGCGAACACGTCCGGCGGCGGGCGCAGGTGCACGTTGGCGTAGATGAGCGAGCCGCCGCCGTACCCCGCGGCCTGCACCACGCTCATCCCCTTGAGGAGCTTGATGTCGAAGAGCCCCTGCCGGTGCTGCCACAGCCAGCCGTTGCGAGGGTCCTCGAAGTCCCGAGGGAAGCTGCCCTTCGGGTAGCGCAGACCGCGTTCGAGCACGCGCACGGACAGACCCGCCTGCGCGAGCCGACAGGCCGCCACCGCGCCGCCAAACCCGGTGCCGATGACCAGGGCGTCGTATGCCGGTGCCATGTTCCCCCTCGGGTGCGGACCCTGGGGAGCAGGGATCCGGAAGCGCGACCCGGGAACGTCCAGAGTAAGGACGGACCTGACTCTACAACGGGTCACCCCCGTTTCCTTGAGGCCGGGACCCCTGCATGGATCAGCATTTCTCGCTCTGGAGAACTGGATTCTCGGATCAGCAAGGATAGGTCGGCGGGCGAGTGGGCAGATGGCTCGCTTGGACGCGCGACGTCATGGCGATGGCCCGGTACCATGGCCCCGACGGGCTCCCCCATGAACGCCGACGATTGCCAGAAGCGGGGTCACCCGAGGTGGTGACGGACGAGGAGTTCCCGGCGACGCCGTCAGTGGATCCACTGGTGGGGTCGAAGATTGGCGAGTTCGTCATCCACGAGCGAGTGGGCGCGGGCGGGATGGGCGTGGTGTACCGGGCGGAGCACCCGCTGATTGGCAAGCACGCGGCCATCAAGGTGATGCGCGCGGAGCTGGTGTCCCCGGAGCAGGAGCAGCGGCTGCTGGTGGAGGCGCGGGCGGTGAACGCCATCCGGCATCCGGGCGTGCTGGACATCTTCAACTTCGGGACGCTGCCGGACTGCCGGCCGTACGTGGTGATGGAGCTGCTCCAGGGCCAGTCGCTCGCGGACCGGATGCGCGAGCACGGCCGGATGGACGTGGGGACCACGGCCTGGGTGTTGGAGCAGGTCCTGTCCGCGCTGGCGGCCGCGCACCGGGCGGGCGTGGTGCACCGGGACCTGAAGCCCGCGAACGTGTTCCTGATGGAGCAGCCGGACGCGGCGCCGCTGATCAAGCTGGTGGACTTCGGCATCGCCAAGGTGATGCAGGAGCACGACGCGCTGGCGCGGGCGGACCGGTCCACGCTGGGGACGCCGGACTTCATGGCCCCGGAGCAGGTGCGCGGAGGCGAGGTGGGCCCGGCCGCGGACCTGTACGCGCTGGGGGTGATGGCGTTCCACATGCTCACGGGCACCCGGCCGTTCCAGGGTGACAACGTGCAGGTGATGTTCGCGCACGTGGAGCAAATCCCTCCCCGGGTGTCGTCGCGGGTGGAGGGCATTCCGCCGGAGCTCGATGAGCTGGTGGCGCGGTTGATGGAGAAGGAGCCCGCGAAGCGGCCCGCGACCGCGACGGCCGTGAGGATGAAGCTCCGGGGCCTGGCGCGACCGCCCGTGCCGTCCGAGGCGGCAGCGCCGTCGAGCGTGGAGCCGCGGGTTGTACCGGAGGTGCCCAAGGCCACCGTGCCGCGCCGGAACGGGGTGTCCCTCGCGGTGGCGGCGGTCGCCGGGGTGGCGCTGCTGGGGGTGGGTTACGGTTTGGGGACGCAGGCGCGGGAGGCGGAGCAGGTGCAAGTGATTGCGCCGTCACGACCTTCCGAGCCGGTGCTGGTGGACGCGAGGCCCGCGCTTCCGGTGGAGCCACCGCCGGTCATGGCAACGCAGGAGCCCGTCGAGGTGCCGCCCGAGGTCATCGAGGAAGAAGCGCCCGCGGAGGCGGAGACCGCGACAGCGACCCTGGCGAAGTCCACGAAGTTGCCACCGTTGCCTGCGGAGACGCCCTCCGAGATCAAGATGGAGCAGCGGCAGGCAGGTCTGTTCAAGCTGCTGCTGGCGCGAGCGAAGGACGTGGATGCGGACGGAGCGCTGCGCGGCAAGCTGCTCCAGCAGTACCGGGCCGCCGCGGATGCGAAGACGGACGCCGAGCGGACGCGCATCCATGCCGCGCTGGATGACATCGAGAAGGAGCTGACCCAGCGCATCGCGCTGCACGACGCGCCCCCGGTGCCCGTCGTCGTTGTCGCGCCCCCCGTGGCGCCCCGCGTCCCGGCGCTCGTGATTCCCAAGCTCCCCACCCTGCCCCAGGGCAATGCCTCCGAGCAGAAGCTGGCCCAGCGCATGGACAAGCTGGTCGCGGAGCTGCGCAAGCGCACTCGGAACCAGGACGTCGCGCCGGAGCTCACGAAGCAGCTGGTGGACATCTTCACCGAGGCCGCGAAGGCCCAGACCGCCACCGAGCGCATGACCGTGCATCAAGCCTTGGATGCGTGGCAGGAGCGGCTGACGGCGCGCTTTCCTCGCTGATCATCGAGGAGTGCATCGGCGAGGGCGGTCGGGAGGAAAAGGACCGCCTCACTGGAAGTACGGGGAGCTCCGCGTCGGCTGGCAGACGAGCAAACAACCGGCAAGCCCCCAGTGCACGCGACGGCGTCCCCGGGCTCACGGTACTGTCAGCGCAAAACGAGCTTTTCCATGAAGACGCGAAGAATTCCGGAGACGGGGGCACACCGGGCGCCGACGGAGCGGGAGGTGCCGATGGCGGTGGCACCCGCGGCGCCGAAGGCGGATCCGCTGCTGGGGGCGCAGCTGGGTGAGTTCATCATCCAGGAGCGCATTGGCGCGGGTGGGATGGGGGTGGTGTACCGGGCGGAGCACCCCATCATTGGCAAGCAGGCCGCCATCAAGGTGTTGCGCGCGGAGTTGATGTCGCCGGAGCAGGCGCAGCGGTTGCTGGTGGAGGCACGGTCGGTCAACGCCATCCGTCACCCGGGCATCCTGGACATCTTCAACTTCGGGTCATTGCCGGACGGGCGGCCGTACGTGGTGATGGAGCTGCTCCAGGGCCAGTCGCTCGCGGAGGTGTTGCGCTCGCGGGGACGGCTGGACGTGGGGACGGCGGTCTGGATGTTGGATCAGATCCTCTCGCCGCTGGGGGCGGCGCACCGGGCGGGCGTGGTGCACCGCGACCTGAAGCCGGCGAACGTGTTCATGGCGGAGCGGCCGGACGCGGCGCCCATGCTCAAGCTGGTCGACTTCGGCATCGCCAAGGTGCTGCAGTCGCAAGAGGGACTGACGCACGCGGACGGCTCCGTGTTGGGGACGCCGGACTTCATGGCGCCGGAGCAGGTCCGCGGCGGCGCGGTGGGCCCTGCCACGGACCTGTATGCGCTGGGCGTGATGGCGTTCCAGATGCTCACCGGCGCGCGTCCGTTCCAGGGAGACAACGTGCAGGTGTTGTTCGCGCACGTCGAACAGGCACCGCCGCCGCCCTCGTCGAAGGTGGAGGGCATTCCGCCAGAGCTCGACGCGCTGGTGCTCCACTTGTTGGAGAAGGCTCCGGCGAAGCGGCCTGCCTCCGCGGAGGAGGTGCGGCAGAGGTTGAAGACGCTGTCCCTGGAGCGGCCTCCGGATGCGCTGGGACCTCCCGTGGCGGTGGAGCCGAAGCGGGAGGAGCCCACGTCTCCTACTGCGCCCCGGCCGCCTGGGCTCGCGGATCGCCGGAAGGTGGCGCCGCTCGCGGCGGCGGCGGTCGCGGGGGTGGCGCTGCTGGGCACGGGGCTATGGTGGATGACGCGGCCCGCGGAGGCGCCGCCCAAGGTGGAGCAGCGTCTGCCCATGCCGGTTCCGTCCGTGGTGAAGGCGCCGGATCCGGTGGTGCCACCCGCGCCGGATCCGGTCGTGACAGCCGAGCCCGAACCGGAGGCGCCCGAGGAAGAGACGCCGGAGACGGAGACGGAGGTGAAGACAGGACTGCCTCCGCTGCCGCTCACGACGGCGTCAGGGAAGAAGCTGGCGCGGCGGCTGTCCGGGTTGTTCAAGCAACAGCGGGCGCGAGCGAAGGACGTGGACGAGGAAGGCGAGCTGCGCGGCAAGCTGATCCACCAGTACCGGGCCGCCGCGGACGCGACAACGGAGGCCGAGCGCGCGCGGATCCATGCCGCGCTGGATGGCATCGAGAAGGAACTGACCCAGCGCATCGCCTTGCATGACGCGCCGCCCGTGGTCGTCGTCCCGGAGATGCCCAAGGTCCCGCCACTCGTGCTGCCCTCACTGCCCACCCTGCCCCGGACCAACGTGTCCGAGCAGAGGCTCGCCCAGCGATTGGACAAGCTGGTCGCGGAGCTGCGCAAACGCACGAAGGGCCAGGACGTCGCGCCGGACCTCGCGCGGAAGCTGGTCGGCCTCTACACGGAGGCCGCGAAGGCCGAAACCGCCACCGAGCGCACGGCGTTATACCAAGCCTTGTACGACTGGGAGGAGCGACTGAAGGCACGCTTGCCAAAGTAAGCCTTCGCCAATCCCTGGCGGGTATGGAATTACATCCCGGCAGTCATTCGCGACCCGCCACCACCCCAAGCTGGTGGGTTGTTTGGAATCAGGGGAAATGCGCGGCTATGGTCCGCGCGAACTCCCCCCATGAAAACCCACCGTCATTCCAATCCCGACGGGGCGACGCTCACCCTGCGGAAGACCGCATCGGCGGAGACCACGCCTCTCGTGGATCCGCTGCTCTCTTCACAGATTGGTGACTTCACCGTCGAGGAGCGGATCGGCGCCGGAGGGATGGGGGTCGTCTACCGGGCCACCCATTCCCTCATCGGTAAGCAGGCCGCCATCAAGGTGCTGCGCGCGGAGCTCGTCTCTCCCCGGGTGCATGAGCGGCTGCTCGTGGAAGCCCGTGCGGTGAATGCCATCCGGCACCCGGGCATCATCGACATCTTCGGCTTCGGCAAGCTTCCGGATGGGCGCCCCTACGTCGTGATGGAGCTGCTGGAGGGCCGGCCTCTCTCCGAGCTGATGTCTGACCAGAAGCGGTTGGACGTGCCCACCGTCCTCTGGATGTTGGATCAGATCCTCTCAGCGCTGGGGGCGGCACACCGGGCGGGAGTCGTGCACCGGGACCTGAAGCCAGCGAACGTGTTCATGGTGGAGTCACCGAACGCGGCGCCCACAATCAAGCTGGTCGACTTCGGCATCGCCAAGCTGCTGGAGAACAGGGAGAGTCCGACGACCCTCGATGGCTCCGTGCTGGGCACGCCCGAGTTCATGGCGCCCGAACAGATCCGCGGCGGCACGGTGGGCCCGGCGACGGACCTCTACGCACTGGGCATCATGGCGTTCCAGATGCTCACCGGCGTGCGGCCCTTCCAGGGCGATCCCGTCCAGGTGCTGTTCGCCCATGTCGACAAGGTCCCCCCGCTCCCGTCCTCGCGCGCGGAGGGGATTCCCCCGGAGCTGGACACACTGGTGCTCCAGTTGCTGGCGAAGGACCCCGCCCTGCGCCCACCCTCCGCCGAGGCCGTGCAGCAGCAGCTTCAGCGGGTGCCCGCGGAGTCGCGCACCCAACCCTTCGCAAGGCCCCCAGGCCTGAAGCCCAAGGCGTCCACGCAGCGCCAGGCCCCTGTGTCCAAGCCCGCCGAGGCCCGTGTGCCCCCTCGTGCGCCGGTCGCGGCTGCGGGTGCTGAAGACTCAGGGACGGAGACGCTCCAGACCCTCCGGCGTCCACTGCACCGGGGCTGGATGCTGGGCGGCGCGGCGTTGCTCGTGGGACTGGGGACTGGAGCGTGGTGGCTGAGCCACCCGGTTGCTCCGGATGAAGCGGTCCCCACGCAGATTGCGCCCAAGCCTGAACTCAAGCCCAAAACCGAGCCTACGAACGAAGTTCGCGTCGAGCAGTCCACTCCGGAAACTCTCCAGGACGTAGCCACCACCGTGCCCGCACGCTCCAAGAAGGAGGAAGAGCCTGCTGGGAAGGTCGGAGATGCTCCGCCCGAGCATGAGGAGGAAGGGTCTCATTCCCAGCCCTCTCGCACGGGAAGAACCATTTACAAGCCCAAGGTCGCCACACCGTCATTGCCGGAGCCCATCCCCGCGGTGACTCCGGAGCAGCCCATCGTGGCCCAGGGCAAGGCCACTGTGACCGATGTCACAGAGTCGGAAGGCAAGCCCTTCGTGGCGCCAACCGCTCCGTCCCAGACGGCGACACCGACGCCAGCCCCCGTTGTTTCAACAAGCGCCGCGCCCCGTGCCGCGATGCCCGAGCTTCCCAGGGACACCTCGACCCAGAAGGCCCTGGCAGACCGGCTGACCAAGCTGTTCAACAAGGTCCATGCCCCGAGCCCGAAGGGGAGTCCTCCCAAGGAGCTTCTAGACGATCTGATGTGGCTCATGCGCCAGGCCACCAACGCCAGCACCGCCACCGAAAGGACCGACGTCACTACGGGTGCCTACGAATGGGAAAAGCGCTTCGATCAATGGCGGGAATTGCCCGCCGAAGCGCCGATCGCCATCGCGCCATCCCTGGTCGGTCCGCCAAAGCCACGACCTGCCCCTGCGTCTCCTTCGGAGCAGACGTCGGGACAGCATCCCCTCGGTCCCCTGCCGGAACTGCGAAGAACGACGCCCCAAGAGGCGCGGCTTGCGAACCGAGTGGAGTATCTCACCCGTGAGTTCCTACGCCGAACAGCGGGCGCTCGTAGCTCTTTGGATATGGAATGGCAGCTCCTGCGCTTCCATGAGCGTGCCTCTCAGGAACTGACCGCCACGGAGCGCATGGCGCTCCAACAAGAAATGGACAAGTGGTTCGAGGAGCTGAAGACACGCTACGCCCTCTGATCATTTCTTCCCCATGGGAAGTCAGACACGACCCCATGGGTCAGGCCGTCCCAGGAGATCCTCCACATCGGGATCCGCCGACCAGCGGATGTTTGAAAGCCTTGGGAGCGCGTGCCTATGGTTCGCGCGCCAGCGCCCCCCATGAAAAGCCCCCGCTCTTCTCCAAGCGATGCCACCCAGAACATTCGGTCCCCATCGCGGGTCAGTGCGCCACCGGATCCTTTGTTGGGTTCGCAGTTGGGTGAGTTCGTCGTCCAGGAGCGCATCGGCGCGGGCGGCATGGGCGTGGTGTACCGCGCCGTGCACCCGCTGATTGGCAAGCAGGTCGCCATCAAGGTCATGCGCGTCGAGATGGTGTCGCAGCAGCAGGTGCAGCGCCTGCTGGTGGAGGCCCGCGCGGTCAATGCCGTCCGGCATCCGGGCATCATCGACATCTTCGGCTTTGGCACGCTCCCGGATGAGCGTCCCTACGTCATCATGGAGTTGCTCCAGGGACGGGCGCTCTCCGACTTCGTCCGCGCGAAGCGCCCCATGGACCTGGAGTCTGTCGTCTGGGTCATGGACCAGATGCTCTCCGCGCTGAGTGCCGCACACCGCGCAGGCGTGGTGCACCGCGACCTGAAGCCACCCAACGTCTTCATCGTGGAAGCGCCATCGACTCCGGCCGCCGTGAAGCTGGTCGACTTCGGCATCGCGAAGTTGATGGAGTCGCGCGACAAGCCACTGACGGCGGATGACATGGTCATCGGCACGCCGGAGTTCATGGCGCCCGAGCAGATCCGCGGCGACACCGTGGGGCCGGCGACCGACCTCTACGCGGTGGGCGTGCTGATGTTCCAGTTGCTCACCGGCGTGCGCCCCTTCCAGGGCGAGTCCGTCCAGGTGATGTTCGCGCACCTGGAGCAGGCGCCACCGCTGCCTTCGTCGCGCATCCCGGGACTGCCACACGAAGTGGACGCGCTGGTGCTCCAGCTCCTCGCGAAGAATCCCGCGTCACGGCCCCCTTCCGCCGAAGCCGTGCGTGAGCAACTGAAGCGCATCCCGCTGCGCTCGCCTCCTCGCGCCCCATCCCTCACGAAGACCGAGATCCCGCTACCGGCGGGTGACAGCAATACGCCCAGCACGCAGGAGGCACTCAAGGCCATCCGCCAACCTCCGGGCTTCGGCTGGGCGTTGCTCGGAGCGCTGGTACTGCTGAGCGTGGGAGCCGGCGTCATCCGGCTCCGCGCCGTGCCGCCATCCGAGCCGCCTCGCCTCGAAACCGCACTCGACGCGGGGCCAGTGGAGCCCAAGCCTTCCGAGCCCAAGCCTCCTGAGCCCAAGCCTCCTGAACCCAAGCCTCCTGAACCAACGTCTCCTGAACCAACGTCTCCCGGGCCCACTCCGCCCCGGAGCAAGTTCGCCCGGGAGAAGAAGGAACTTCGTCAGCGCATCCAGAGGCTTCGCGCGGAGTTGCACCGCAGGAGCGCGGGCAGTCCAGAATCCACGGCGCTGAGGAACTCGCTGTACACGATCGAGCAGTCCGCGAACCACGCGCGAAACGCAGAGGACTACGCGGGGGCCAAGTCCGCACTGGACGACTGGGAAGACCGCCTCGAACAGCGCTTCCCCCCGCGCTAACCCCGGTCCTCCTCGTCCGCCTCATCCAACCCCTCCGGCGATTCCAACAACCGCCGGGCCCGCTCCATCATCTCCACGACGATCTGCCCGGCGGGCTGCACGGTGTCGATGCGCGCCATGCTCGCGCCTCCCGCCGGGAGGCTCATCTCCTCCAGGTCACCCTGCGTGTCCGGCGTGGGCAAGAACGAGCTGAACTTCGGCATCACGTACTGCACGTCCAGCACGCCCGGGAACAGTCGCGTCGTCCCGATGGCCTCCGACTCCGTCTTCGCCGGCACGCTCGACTCGCGCCCCGCCCACTCGCGCACCACGCGGTTGCGGATCACCCGCATGCGCTTGCCCGGCCACTCCGGCCCGAACAACGTCGTCATCGCAGTGTCGCCCGCGTCCCCGTCCACCAGCCGCTGCTTGTAGAGCGGATGCGCGTACGCCTCCACCGACGCCACCAGCCGCGTGCCCACCCAGACGCCGTCCGCGCCGTGATGCAGCGCGCGCGCCGCACTGAACCCGTCCGCGATGCCTCCCGCCGCCAGCACCGGCACCGCGTCCGTCAGCTTCCGGAACTCCTTCAGCAGCTCCAACGTCGGCGTGCTGCCCAGGTTGCGCCCGCCCGCCTGCCGCCCCTGGGCGATGAGCCCCTCCACCCCGGCGTCCAGCGCCTGCCTCGCCAGCTCCACCGTGCCTGCCTGCACCCAGACCCGCGTCCCCGCGGCCTGCAGCGCTTGAATCCACTCGCGCGGCGGCAACGTCCAGTGGAACACCACCACCGGCACCTTCGCCGCGATGCACGTGTCCACGTGGTCCCGCGTCGTGAAGCCCTGGGGCTCCAGCTTGTCCATGATGAAGTCCACGCCATAGGGCCGCCGCGTGCCCGCCTGGATGGCCTTCAGCCGCGCCTCCAACACTCCCGGCGGCTCCGGCGCCGTGCCCAACATTCCCAGGCCGCCCGCTTCGGACACCGCCACCACCAGCGGAGGCAGGGACACGAACGCCATGCCTGCTCCGACGAAGGGATAGTGGATGCCCAGCTCGCGCGTCAGCCGCGTCCTCAGCGTGTTGCCCTCCAACACGTAGATGGGCTTCGACTTCGGACGGGCCTCCAGGCCCCCGGCATCGGATTCGCCGTCCGGCTGCGACGCCTCGTCCTCGGAGGAAGCAGAGGGCTGGCCGGGTCGTCCGTCGTTCGCGCCGTTCATCGCGTCTCCCGAAAGGATGCTGACGTACCGAGCCTTCAAGATTACCAGCGCCGACCCCTGATTCAGCCGCGGCCGGGCGGGGCCGTGCTCACTGGCCAGCAGAGCGGCCTCACTCCTCCGGGATGAGGCCGCCGGGCCCCAGCCCCGCGTCCGTCAACAC
>NZ_RAWC01000109.1:0-28572 GCF_003611685.1 Corallococcus sp. CA049B
GGGCAGGGGGGCTCGTTCGACTTCAACGATCCGGCGGTGCAGCAGGTGTTGCAGGCAGGGCTGCCGCTGTTCGTGGGGTACGAGGCGACGGACGGCAGCGGGACGCCGGAGGGCGTGGAGCGGGGCGTGCGGCGCATCACGTTGCGTTCGACGGACACGCCCAACCAGAACCCGGTGATGCAGGACGTGCTGTGGAACGGCGCGCCGCTGTCCGGGCCGCTGCCGCTGGACGCGGAGGTGACGTTCACGCCGGTGCTGGGCGAGGGCAGCGAGGAGTCCTATTCCACGGCGGACGGGACGAGGACGGAGCAGGTCTTCTTCAGCTGGTTCGCGACGGGCGAGGGCGAGGTGGGGTCCTTCCGTTCGCTGGAGCCGGTGGACGGCAAGCCCGGCGACCCGACGACGACGTACACGACGGCCAAGACGCCCGAGCGCATCACGGTCTGGGTGGTGGCCCGAGACGGCCGCGGCGGCACGGACTGGACGACGCGCACGGTGGACGTGGGGCCCTGAAAGCCCGGGCCTTCATTGGGGCGTTGTTGGGCGTCCTGTGCCTGGATGGGTGTGTTTCGCCGCCGCCCCCCGGCGTTGTGCGCTTCGACTCCGCGCGCATGCCCGCCCGGCTGGATGGCCCGATGCCGGGGACGCCGCTTTTCAACACCGCGTGGGACGCGCTCCTTGCGGCCTGCCCCCTCATCCTTTCTCAACGCAACGCCACAGCGGGGAACGCAGGTGCGGCGAACTTCGACGTGCGTTGGCGCATGTCGAAGGAGTACTGCGCATGGCTGTATTACGTCCCGGATGACCGGTATGCGCTGAGCAAATTGGTGGAGAGCTCTGATGCCACCCGGAACCAGTTCGAGCAGGGGTGCAGGGCCCCCGCGTTCGTTCAGGACCCGCGCTATCCACCCGACAGCCTCAAGTACCTCTACTTCCTCCACAACCACCCCGCGACGCCCACCAACCTCTCGGAGCGGGACCTCGCCGCGCTGGCGAAGATGGCGCGGATCCACGGGGGATACGCCGAAACGAAGGCAGGACGGCTTCCCATTGGAATCGTCGCCTTCTTCTCCGCCGGTTCTTCTGGAAACTCCACGGGATGCGACGGGTTCTACGAGTACACCTACGGGAGTGCGGAAGTGGTTCGCTGGACGCCTGATGACGAAGGCCGTTGGCGCCGGACGCAGGCCGGCACTGTCACCTGGGACAGCGAGACGGAGTTCCGGTTCGTCCCGACACGCTAGGCAGGAGCACCGCGGATGCCACGACTGACGAGCGCGATGCGTTGTGCAGGACTGGGCCTGAGCGGCGCGATACTGCTCCTGGCGGGCTGCCTGCGAGGACAGGGAGCCCGGCCCGCTGACTGGGAGGGAGACCGGAGCATCGCGTTCCCGCCGTTCTACGCGCAGTCAGCGGTACAGGTAGGGGGCGATGAGCAGACGTATGTGCTGGACGGCAACCTGCTCAGGGCTGTCCAGGTCGCCATGGAGGACTTCTTCCCCAAGCAGTCCAAGGACACGCCGTGCTGGGGAAGACCGGAGGCGTATCGCTACCGTGTCATCCGTCAGGGAGACGTCTTCTTCATCCTGATCCACGAGGCTTCGGATGCCTGTGGCAACACCTTCATCGGTGTGGACACCGGCGCACGCTACGCGGTCAGCCTCGACGGTCGAATCCTGCGGCGCAGCGTGGGGGCGGAGCCGGAGGCCTCACCGGTGCCTCCGGATGTGGATGCAGGAGTCCTGGAGGGGCCTCTCCTGGATGGTGGAGCCCCCTGAGAGGCTTCACCCCGTCAGCCACGCGGACGCGCGGCCCAGGCCCTCCGCCACGGAGGTGAAGGCGTCCGCCGTGCGCACGCGCTCCTCTCCGAAGCGCTTCACGTACAGCTCCCGCACCGCCGGAATCTGGGACGAACCGCCCGTCAAGAAGACCGCGTCAATGTCCCTGGCCTCCGGGTGCTTCGCCAACAGCCCTTCCGTGCACTGCGACAGTTCATCCAACAACGTGCGGCTCGCCGTCTCGAACTCCGTCCGCGTCATCGGCTCGTGCAGGTGGATGCGCGCGTCCTCGAAGTCGATGGTCGCCACGTCCTCGCTCGACAGCTTCACCTTCGTCGCTTCAATCGCCCGGAACAGCCGGTAGCCCAGGTTGTCCATCACCAGGTCGTAGAGCGCCTGGATCTCCGCCGGGCGGTCGCTCGTGTCGAGCATCACCTCCAGCAGCTCCTGCGTGGACTTCTCCCGGATGAAGGACATCTCGTGCCAGTTGAGCAGCTTCGCCAGCACGTGCTGCGGAATGGGCAGCCGCTTGTGGCTGAAGCCCTTCACCTTGTACGTGGACCCCGCCCCGAACTTCGGCAGCAGCTTGTGCCGCATGATCTCCGCGTCGAACCGGTCACCACCGATGCGCACGCCCGTGGACCCCACCACGTCCGGCTTGCGGTCCAGGTTCCCCCGCCGCGACGGCCCCAGCCGCATCAACGTCAGGTCCGTCGTGCCGGCGCCGAAGTCCGCCACCAGCACCAGCTCGTCCTTCTCCAGCCGCGCCTCGTACGCGAGCGCCGCCGCGATGGGCTCGATCAAAAACTGCACGTGCGTGAAGCCCGCGATCTCCGCCGCCTTGCGCAGCCGCTTCTCCGCCAGTGCGTCCGCCTCCGGGACCGGCGTGAAGATCGCGGGCCGGCCCAGCACCACCGCGTCCGGCGCCTCGCCCAGGTGCGCCGCGGCGGACTCGCGCACGCGGCGCAGCAGGATGGCCACCAGGTCCTCGATGGTGTACGTGCGCCCCTTCACCTGCGTCGCCCGGAAGGACGAGCTGTGCAGGAAGGACTTCACGGACTGGATGAACCGGCCGTTGTTGTCCTCCAGGTAGCGCTGGATGGCGTCCGCGCCCGTGAAGACCTCCCGCTCATCCTCCGCGAAGAAGAGCACGGAGCGGAACAGCCGGGGCTCCGGGGTGTGGGGCTGCAGCGGCAACACGGTGCCGTCCGGCAGGGCCAGGGCGGTGTTGCTGGTTCCGAAGTCGAGTCCGCAGGCGCGCATGGGGGGGCGCCCCTTATCGCCATTCTTCCAGACGCGGTAGCCCCAAAGTGAGCCCCCGCCGTGGGGCGTGCGGCCGAGCGGGCGCTCGGCGTGGGACGGCTTGGCGCTCCACGGGCCACCTCCATCTTTGCCCTGTCATCCCTTTGACAGGAGAACCCCATGAAATCGCGCGCAGCATGGCTGGGTGCCGGAGTGGCCGCACTGGTGGTGGGCACCACCGCCTGCCAGGACCAAGACCGCTCCCGCCAGGACACCGCGGAGAAGAACACCCCGGGACAGCGGGTGGAGCAGGCCCAGCTCCAGTCGGAGAAGGCCTTCGACGACGCACGTGACGCGCAGAAGGAGGCCTCCAGCCAGCAGCGCGAGGCCGCCCGCGCCCAGGAGGACGTGCAGCAGAAGCAGCAGGAACTTCAGGAGGCCCAGGCCAAGGCCCAGAAGGAGGCCCAGGAGGCCCAGGCCAGCCAGCAGCAGGCGCAGGCGCGCACCCAGCAGGCCCAGTCCGTGGCCCAGCAGGCCCAGGCCAGCGCCCTGGCCGCCCAGCGCCAGGCGCAGCAGAACTTCGCCACCCAGCAGCAGCAGGCCTCCAATGAGAGCGCCGCCGCGAACCAGCGCATCGCGGCCCCGGGCGCGCAGCAGCAGGCCGCGAACCAGGACGCCGCCACGCAGCAGGCCGCCATCGCCCAGAACTCGCAGCCCACCCAGGCCCAGGCGGCACCCGCCCAGGAGCAGCAGATTACCGGCGACGTGCTGAGCGCGAGCGCACAGGAGGTGCTGGTGAGCCAGCGCGGTGAGCCGCGGCTGCGCCTGAAGGTGGGCCCCAGCACGCAGGTGCAGGTGGACGGCCGGGCCGCGAGCGCCGCGGACATCCAGGAGGGCGCGCAGGTCCGCGCCTCCTACCGCACGGACGAGAGCAGCGGCCAGCCGCAGGCCCTGCGCATCGACGCCACGTCCCGCGCGCAGCCGGCCGCGCCCGCACCGGCGGAGAGCGGCGAGTCTTCACCCGGCGTGCCCCGGTAACCGCCGGCTCCGGACATGCCACGGCCCCGTGCCTTCGCGCTTCCCAACGCGAGGGGACGGGGCCGTGCCGTGTCGCAGCCTTGGGGATGCCCGCCGCGTTACGCGGCCAGCTCGGCCTGGTCCAGGCCGGCCTCGGCCATCAGGTTCGCCAGCTCCGCCTTCAGCTTGTCCTTGGCGCGGATCTCCAACTGGCGGGCGCGCTCGCGGGAGAAGCCGAAGTGCTCGCCCAGCTCGCTCAGGGTCATCTCCGAGTCGCTCATCACGCGCTGCTCGATGATGAAGCGCTCGCGCGGATCCAGGCGCATCAGCGCGCGCTGCACCAGGTTGCGGGTGAGGCCCGCCTGCTGCCGGTCGGCGACCTCGTCCGCGTGGGACGCGGACTCGGACTCCACGAAGTCCAGGTGCGTGGCGTCGCCGTCCTCGCCCACCGGCGCGTCCAGGGACAAATCCCTGCCGCCCATGCGCTGCTCCATCTCACGCACTTCCGAGGGCTTCACGTTCAGCTTCTTGGCGATTTCGTCCGCGTTGACGATGTGGCCGCCCTCGCCGGCGCCCAGCTTCTCCAGCTCGCGGCGCGTGCGGGCCAGGCTGAAGAACAGCCGGCGCTGCGCCTGCGTGGTGCCCAGCTTCACCAGGCTCCAGTTGCGCAGCACGTAGTTCTGGATGTACGCGCGGATCCACCACACCGCGTAGGAGATGAGGCGGATGCCCTTCTCAGGGTCGAACTTCTGCACCGCCTTCATCAGGCCGATGTTCGCCTCCTGGATGAGGTCGGACATCTTCAGGCCGTAGGAGCGGTACTCGTACGCCACCTTCACCACGAAGCGCAGGTTGCTCGTCACCAGGCGGTGGCCCGCGGACAGGTCGCCCGCGCGGAAGGCGCGCGACAGCGACTGCTCGTCCTGCGGGTTCAGCAGCGGGTACTGGTTGATCTCCGAGAGGTACGTGGAGAGCGAGTCGGCGGAAGAGAAGGAGTTGGAAGCCTGCATGGGGGTCTCTCTCGGGGAAGAGGGCGGTGTGTGTGACCGCCGTTTGCTGCGACGGGGAGACCTTTAGCAACGCACGGGCCAATGCCAGCCGACAGGCAACCTCAATGATTCCAGGGTGTTGCGCGAAACAGCCGCAATGCTTAGGGCGGAACCCGGCACTTTTTACAGCGTGGGGTTCCGACACTTCTTCCGGGTGCCCCGGAGGGAGGGTTGCCTGCCCTGCGACCCGGGCACAGGGCGGATCACATCCAGCAGGGATGTGGTCACGCCCCGGCCCCCACACCAGGGGGCCAGGGCGGCGGATGTCCGGAAAGTGGCGGCGTCAGGGCACGACAGGCCCGGACTCGTAGCCGATGTCCACGTTGTTGATGGTGAACTGGCAGGGCGCTTCCCCTCCGGGCAGGAAATCCGCCTTCCAGCAGAGCTGGTGGCCGGGAGTGGCGGACACGTCGATGAAGGCATCGCGGTTCCAGTCGAACGTCACCGGATGCCACGTGGGAGCGGGATTGCGCACGCACAGGCCCGTGGCGAAGCACAGGCTGCAGTCGGTGGCCACCCGGTAGCTGATGGTGGCCGGCGAGGGGCAGGTGGGGGACAGGGTATCGTCCTTGTGCATGTATACCTGCTGGATGGCGCAGCTGGAGTCCTGAGGGCTCAGCACGTTGGAGCGCACCTGGGAGGACTGGGCCGCCCCACTGCTCACCAGGAAGACGACGTCGTTGAAGTCCCGGTCGCCTCCGCCAGGGAGGTCCTCGAATGCCAGGAGCCACTGTCCGGATCCGGGGCCTGTGGCACCGAGCATGGCGTGCGCCATGTTGAGGTTGCCCGGCGCGGCGACGGTCGAGGCGGTCTTGGGCAGCGAGATGCTGCCGTAGGCGTAGGTGTTGAGCCGGGCCCGGGTGTCGAAGTCCAGCCACCCGCACAGCTTCTGGGAGGTGTCGGCCAGCATGCAGGCGTACGGGGACGACGCTGGGGAGTACGGGTTGCACGCCTCGGTGTAGTCACAGCCGATGTTTCGGGACGCGATGGGGGACTGGCCCCGGAAGTCCTGGTCCAGGTTCCAGGCGGCCTTGGAGAAGTACACGCTGATGGGCGTCTTCAGGTGCAGGGTGCACTTTCCGCTGCTGTCCTTGCGCAGACAGGGAAAGACCGTGTCGTTGTCCACGTTGTGGAACGTCTCGTAGGCGGTGATGAGGAAGAAGATGACCTCCCGTCCTCCCTCGATGACGCCCAGGTCCACCGTGCGGTCATAAGTGGAGATGCCCGGATTCGGGTTGGAGGTCCGGGGAAGGCCGTGGGCGTCGTAGGCGGAGACGTCGTAGTCGGGGACGCCGTCGTTATCACCCGACAGGTCGCTGACGGCGCCGAGCCCCAGGTGGGTGCTCTTGTCGGAGTCGTCGTCGGCCAGCAGGAACACGAGGTGGCCCAGGCCCAGGTTGTCATTGGAGGCATGCGCGGGCTCCAGCAGGTTGGGGATGTGCGCGAAGAGGCCGTTGTCGGACCAGCCGGTGCCGGCCGACGTGGTCGGGCTGCTCCCCACGACGTCGACGGAGATATCCTCCATCAAATGGCCGGGGCGGGCATCCGTCAGCCACTGGTTGGGATTGAACGCGGAGGCGCAGGTCGCGTTGAGCGTCAGCTCCGGCTGTCGGTAGGTGAAGCCTCCGGACGTGAAGGTGTTGGTGCAGCGGGGGCTCACGCCGATGTGCCGGCGGGCCTGGGGGCCCGTGGTGGGGGCCAGGTTGTAGAGGTCTTCGTGCAGGTCCGCGATGCCGTTGCCATTGCCATCCACCAGGTTGCCCTGGGCATTGACGTAGCCCCGCGAACGCAGGTCGTCCATGTACAGGTATCCCAGCGAGTGGCTGGCGCCGGAGCTTTCGTACACGAAGCTGATGGTGACGCGCTGGTCGCTCGGGAACACGAGCGGGTCCAGGGTCGTGGGTGTCCACTGCTGGGTGGTGGCCCGCAGCGTCCGCTGTGGGGTGATGGTCACGTACTGGAGTTGGTCGAACCCCGCGGCCGTGAAGGCGGGCTGACGGTCCGCGTAAAGGTCCTGGGGGACGCTGAACTCGAAGGCCGCCGTGGTGGACAGGCCGTAACCGTTTGTCACGGTAGCGATGACGGGCGCGCTGCCTTCGGCCAGGCACGCGGGCGCGGTCCAGCTCCGGCTGCTGCTGTTCGCGGCGTTCGACGGCGTACCCAGCGTGCCCGCGCTCGCGCTCCAGGAGAACGTCAGCGCGCTGCCCTGCGGGTCCGTGGCCTGGACCTGGAGCTGCGCGGTGCTCCCCGGCTCCATGACCTCCGTGGACTGCGAGGCCCCCGTGAGCTGCGGTGGCAGGCGCACCGCCTTGGGCCCACCGGCCGCATGGGCCGGACGTGGCGAGGGAATGACAAACAACGCGCTCCCGGCCACGAGGGCCAGGAGACGGGAGGGATTCGGGTGCAAGGACAGACTCCTCGGGATGAAGATGGCTCCCAGGGTCTATCAGAAATAACAAGGAAGGCGGTTCTGTCGGATTGTGTCAGGCTTCACCCATGAAGACGACCCGTCTCCCCTTGCTCCTGGCGCTGTCCCTGGTGTTTCCGCTCGCGGCCTGTTCGACGGCGCGGGCGACATCGTTCTCGCTGCCCATGGAGCGGGCCACGGAGTGCCGGCAGCTGTGCGAGCAGATCGACATGCGGATGAGCGCGGTGGTCATCATCATGAACTCCGCCGGCTGCGTCTGTGAGCCGAAGCCGGCGGAGGGAACGCACGCGGCGCTGACCGGCGCCGCCGCGGCGTCGGGCGGTGCCATCATCCGCGCCGCCGCGGACGCGGCGCAGCACGCGAACAACAACACCGCCACGACGTACAACCGCTAGCCGAGCGAGTGGCTGGCGCCCGCGGACTCGTGGACGAAGGTGATGTCCAGCGACTGCGTGAAGTCGAAGTCGAACAGCGCCTGCGTGGACAGGCCGTACCCATGGGGCACGGTGCCCAGCACCTGGGGCGGGCCGTTCGCCAGACATTGGGGCGCGGTCCACTCCAGGGTGCGTCAGGGATTGAGCGGTGCGTACTCGTAGCCCACGTCCACGCGGGTGATGCTGCTGGTGCAGAAGCCATTCGCGGGGGCGAGGACCGCCTTCCAGCAGGGCTGGGTGCCCGGGGTGCTGGAGACGTCGATGACGGCCTCGTCGTAGCCGTAGCGCAGCGTGAGCGGGTGCCAGGTGGGCGTGGGGTTGGGCAGACAGGCTCCGCCCCAGCACACGCGGCAGTCGGTGGCCACCGCGTACTGGATGGGCGCGGGGTCGCACCCCGGGAAGTAGCCGTCGTCCTTGCGCAGGCGCATCCGGGACACGGTGCAGCCCGTCTCCTCGGGGCTGGAGGGCCGGGCGGCCAGCGACGGGGAGCGCACGACCCCCGTGGAGACCGGGCTCACCAGCTGGAGGACGACGTCGTTGTAGTCCCGGTCACCGCCGCCGTTGAGGTCCTCGAAGGCGATGATCCACCGGCCCGGCGTGACGAGGGAGGGATGGGACAGGACGTGCGGCATGGGGGCCCCTGGCTCGGTGGTGACTTCGACGAGCCCCTTGGGGAAGTGGTTGTTGCCGTAGTCGGGCTCCAGCAGGCGCTCCAGGGCCTCCTCGGGGAGCCAGCCACACAGCCTCCTGCCCTGGCTCGGCAGGTAGCACCCGTCGGGGTATCCGGAGGGGGCGTAGCAGCTCTCACTGTACGCACAGCCATTGGCGCGGGCCGTCACCTGATACTGACCCACGGGGTCCTGATCCATGTTCCACCGCGACTTGGAGAAGAACACGGAGATGGGGGACCTCAGGTGCAAGGTGCACTGGCCGTTGGGGGCCTTGCGCAGACACGGATGGACCAGGCTGTTCTCCGGGTCGTGCACCGCCTCGATGTTGACGACCAGGAAGAAGACCAGCTCCCGGCCGCCCTGGATGCTCCCCAGGTCCACCCGCCGGTCCGCCAGCGTGAGGCCCGGATCCGGGTTGGTGCTCCGCCGCAGGCCCCGCGCGTCGTAGGCGGAGACGTCGTAGTCGGGGATGCCGTCAGAGCCGTAGTTGTCGGTGTCCGGGACGGCGCCCAGGTTGCGGTGGGTGGTCCGCTCCCAGTCGTCGTCGGTCAGGAGGAACACGAGCTGTCCCAGCCCCTTGTCTCCATTCGCGGGCGCGGCCGGCTCCAGCAGGTTGGGGATGCGCGCGAAGAGCCCGCCGTCGGAGAAGCCAGGGTTGGAGGTCGAGAGGCTCGGGGGGGCGTCACGCCCGATGACGTCCGTGCTCACCTGGAGATGATTCCCAGGGCGGGCATCCCGCAGCTCCTCTCCCGAGGAAAAGGTGTTCGCGCAGTTCGCGTCGAGCGCCAGCTCGGGCTGGTTGAGGAGGAAGCCCCTGGAACTGAAAGACCGGGTGCAGCGCCGGGCCGCCCCGATGTACGGACGCGCCTGGGCCCCCGTGGTGGGGGCCAGGTTGTAGAGGTCCTCGTGCAGGTCCGCGATGCCGTTGGCGTTGGCATCCACCAGCTCCCCCACGGCGTCCACGTAGCCCTTGCGCTGGAGGTCGTCGACGTAGAGGTAGCCCACGGCATGGCTGGCGATGGAGTCCTTCTGCACGAACATCACGCTCAGCTGCTGGTCCGCCGGGAACACGATGGACTCCGAGGGCGGGCGCGCCGGGTCGGGCACGGTGATGCGTCCGTCCACGAGCGTCACGCTGTCGAACTGCTCGAAGCCCTCCGCGCTGAACGCGGGCTGGCGGTTCTTCCCCAGGTCCTGCAGGACGCCGAGGTCGAACGCCGCCGTCGAGGACAGGCCCAGACCGTTGGTCACCGTGGCCTGCACGGGCGGCGTGCCTCCGGAGGCCAGGCACAGGGGCGCCGTCCAGTTCGCGCGGCTCGTGGTCGCGTTGCCCAGCGGGGTGCTCAGGCTGCCCGCGGCGGCGCTCCAGGAGAACGTGAGCGGGCTGCCCTGGGGGTCCTCCGCCTGGAGGCCCAGCCGTGAGACGCCGCCCGCCTCCAACTGCTGGGGCGTCAGGGTGAGGGTGGTGATGCGGGGTGGCTCGGCGGCGCTCGCGGGCCGCGAGAAGGAAATGACACACAGGAGGCCCCCGGCCACATGGGCCAGGAACCGGATGGATTTCGGATTCAGGACGTCCCCCTCGTTCAGTGACGCGACGAGGAACGTATCAGCCAGGGCTGTCCTGACCGGAGCGGCCGGGGTTTCAGGTCAATGCCTTGCGCAGCCGCTTGGGGATGGCCTCCGCGTGCCAGCGCTGCACCTCGCGGGCGATTTCAGCGGACCGCTCCGCGCGCTCGTCGCGGGCCTGGGGCAGCAGCTTGCGCGCGGCCTTGCGCTGGCCGGGCGGGGCCTCCGCGGCGGCGCGCTCGAAGAGTTCCAGGCGCACGTCCGCGTCGTGCAGTTCTCCCAATCCGTCCTGGAGCGGCACCAGGACCTCCAGCAGCGCACCCACGGTGCGGCGGAAGGCGGGCTGGAAGATCTCCAGTTCGTAGCGCAGCTTCTTCAAGTCCTTGCGCAGGGCGTGCGCGGAGGCGGCGTCCGGGGCGTCCGCGTAGCGCTCCAGGCGCTTCTCCACGCGGCGCAGGCGCTGGCGCAGGTGGCTGCGCACGCGCTTGCCGGCGAAGCGGCGGGGGTCCTCCAGCGTGTCCACCTTCTTCAGCAGGCGCGGCACGGTGCGGTCCGTCCAGCGCTCCAGCTCCGCGCGCAGCTTCTTCTCCCGGGACTTCAGGCCGGACAGGTGGGACTCGCGCAGGCCGGCCAGCGCCTTGCTCGCGTCCTTCTTGCCCTTCGCGGCGGTGTCCAGCCACTTGTCCTGGACGTGCAGGTCCCTCACGTCGCCCAGGGCGTCCTGGAGGCGCTTCACGTCCGCCTCCAGCCGGGTGAGCTTGCCGGTGGCCTGGAACACCTGGAGCGCGGCGCGCAGGCGGCGGGTGGCCACGCGCATGTCGTGCACGCCGTCCTCGTCCAGCTCACCGTCCAGCTGGGCTTCGGGGTGGCGCACGTCCGCGAGCCGGCCAGCGAGGATGCGGCGGGCGGCGTCGCCCAGCGCGGTGTCGGGGCCCAGGCCCCGGATGGGAGTGGGAGGGGGCATGGCGGGTCAGTCCTCCTTGAGGGCGTACTGCTGGACCATGCGCTCCGCGGCGTCCGGGCCATCCCAGCCGAGGATGCGCGCGTCCTTGTCCGCGAAGTGCACCACCGCGAGGAAGAAGTGCTCCAGCTCCTCGCGCTCGCGCTGGGACAGGTCCTGGTAGGAATTGAGGTCGTCCGAGCGGGTGGCGTTCACCGGGACGAGCAGCAGGCGGTCATTGCGCTCGCGCTCGCCGTTCGTCGCGCCCTTCGGCTTCTGGTCCACCAGGAGCACGCCCAGGGGCCGGCAGGGCAGCACCACGCCGGGCCAGGTGGGCACGTCCCAGTACACCAGCGCGTCCAGCGGATCTCCGTCCGGGCCCTGGGTGCTGGGGATGAAGCCCCAGTCGAACGGGTACCGGAAGCCTCGCGTCAGCGGCCGGGACAGCGTGAAGGCCTGGAGCTTCGAGTCGTATTTCAGCTTCACCGTCGAACCGCGGGGCGACTCGACGACGACGTGCAACGCATCCTGTTCGCCGCGCAGGGGCAGGCGGGTGAAGTCGGTGGCCATGGACCCCCAGGCTGGGGTCGCCCCTCCGCCTCCGGCAAGTGCCCCCATGACGGGAGTTTCACTCGCCAACCCTGGCGCGGCCTTCGCGCGCTAATGCAGGGGCGGGCCCAGGGTCAGCGCTGGCTGACGGCGCGCCACCAGCTTCCGCGTGGCGCGGGCCGCGGCCAGTCCCCCCAGCGTGTACCAGGCCACCGTGAGCAGTGACGTGGACGGGCGGGCCTGGGACGGCTTGCGGCCCAATCCCAGCTTCGGCGGCAGCACCACCGCGCCCAGGCCGGCGAGCAGGCCCAGCGCGGCGCCGCGCAGGTACGGCCGCTTGGGGCGGCCCAGGGCCACGAGCGAGAAGAACAGCCCGTTGGACAGCAGGTCCCCCGCCAATGTCTGGCGATGCAGCTGGCGCCCCTTCGCGGGCTCGCCGCCGAAGAAGCGGATGCCCTTCTCCAGGGAGCGCATGCCCAGGACATCCATGCGCGGCGGGTGCTTCAACACGCGCCGGGCGCTCTCGTGCACCAGCGTGAGCGCGGCGGCGCCGACGAGGCCAGGACCCAGGGCTCGGAACACGATGCGGGGCGGAGCGGCAGGTTCGATCATGCCTTCCAAGCTAGGCACCGCGCGCACGGGATCGCCGCCCACGGGCGCCTGCCCGCCTGCCTGACGTGCGGTTGTGCCCGCGCGTCAGGAGCTGCAGCTCACCACCAGGTGCCGGCCCCACGTGGGCGGCGAGGCCGCGTAGGCCTCCTGGCCGGGGTGTTCGTCGAAGGGCGCGGACACCAGCGCGAGCACCCGGTCCACCTCCGCGAAGTCCCCCTCTTGCGCCCGCGAGATGGCCTGCTGCGCCACCCAGTTGCGCAGCACGTACTTCGGGTTGACGCGGTCCAGGCTCGCGTGGCGCTCGGCGTCCACGCTCCCCTCCGCCTCCAGCCGCGCCCGGTAGCGCTCGGCCCAGCCGTCGAAGCCCTCCGGCGGCAGGAAGTGGTCGCGGAGCGCGTCGTTGCGAGCACCGGGGCGGGAGTCGAACCGGTTCAGCGCGCGGAAGAAGCGCGTGTAGTCCACGTGCGAGCCGGCCATCAGCGCGAACAGGTCCTCCAGCAGCGAGCGGTCCTCGTCGCGGGATTCCTTCAGGCCCAGCTTCTCGCGCATGCGCGTCAGGAAGTGCCGCGCGAACGTGGGCTGGAAGAGGGTCAGCGTGGCGCGCGCCTCGTCCTCGGTGATGAGCGTGAGCAGCGCCTCTCCCAGGCAGGCCAGGTTCCACAGCGCCACGCGCGGCTGCTGGTCGAACGCGTAGCGGCCCTGGTGGTCGGAGTGGTTGCAGACGAAGCCAGGGTCGAAGTCGTCCAGGAACCCATAGGGCCCGTAGTCCAGCGTGAGCCCCAGGATGGACATGTTGTCGGTGTTCATCACGCCGTGCGCGAAGCCCACCGCCTGCCAGCGCGCCACCAGCTCCGCGGTGCGCTCCACCACCTCCGCGAAGAAGCGCGCGTGGCGGCCCTCCTGGCCCGCGAGGTGCGGGAAGTGCGCGGCGATGACGTGGTCCGCGAGCGCGGCCACGTGGCCGGGCTGCTCGGTGTGGTGGAAGAACTCGAAGGTGCCGAAGCGCACGTGCGACGGGGCCAGGCGCACCAGCATGGCGCCGGTCTCCACGTCCTCGCGGTACACCGGCGTGCGGGTGCCCAGGATGCACAGGGCCCGCGTGGTGGGGATGCCCAGCGCGTGCAGGGCCTCGCCGGCCAGGTACTCGCGCACGGTGGAGCGCAGCACCGCGCGCCCGTCACCGCCGCGCGAGAAGGGCGTGGGCCCGCCGCCCTTCAGGTGCAGGTCCCACTTCTCGCCGTCCGGGCCTTTCGCCTCGCCCAGGAGCAGCGCGCGGCCGTCTCCCAGGCGCGGCACGTACACGCCGAACTGATGCCCCGCGTACACCATGGCCAAAGGCTCCATGCCGGGCAGCGGCGTGGCCCCGCCGAACACGCGCGCGAACTCCGGGCGCGCGGCCTCCTCCGCGTCCAATCCCAGGAGCCGCAGGGCCGCCGGGTTCACGCTCACCACGTGCGCGTCCGGGAAGGGCGCGGGGGCCACCCGGGCGGCGAACCCGGGCGGCAGGCGGGCGTAGCTGTTGTCGAAGACGAGCTGTTCGAGCGAGGCCATGGATGGAAACCACAGACGTCAGGGGATGTGCATGCCCCGCTGCACGGCGGGGCGGCTGCCCACGCGGTGCAGGTACTGGAGGATGTTGGGCGTGTTGATGAAGAGCTCCGGGAAGAAGTCCCGCGAGCCCTTCAGCCACGGGTACGTGGCGATGTCCGCGATGGAGTACGTGGTGGCCAGGTAGTCCCGCGACGACAGCTGCTGCTCCACCACGCCCAGGATGCGCTTCGCTTCGGTCTGGAAGCGGTCGATGGCGTAGGGATGCTTCGCGGAGGCGAAGCGCCCGAAGTGGTTGAGCTGCCCGAGCATGGGGCCCAGGCCGCCCATCTGGAACATCAGCCACTGCGTCACCTCCGCCTTGCCGCGCGGATCAGCGGGCATCAGCCGGCCCGTCTTCTCCGCCAGGTACAGCAGGATGGCGCCGGACTCGAAGAGGGCCAGCGGGCCGCCCTGCGCGTCGTGGTCCACGATGGCCGGAATCTTGTTGTTGGGGTTGATGGCCAGGAACTCGGGCTTGAACTGCTCGCCCTTGGTGATGTCCACCGAGTGCGTCTTGTACGGGAGGCCCAGCTCCTCCAGGGCGATGGAGATCTTGCGGCCGTTGGGGGTCTTGAACGTGTACAGGTCGATCATGCCTTCACTCCCGTGAGCTGTTCGCTCACCTGCCAGAGCCGCTCCGCGAGCGCTTCGTCCCGGGCGGCGGACGACGGCTTCGCCTTGCGGCATTTGATGAAGTATTCGCCGCTGACGCCCGCCACCTCCGGCGACGACGCCAGGTAGACGGACGTCCTCGCGCCCTTCTCCGGGGAGAGCATGAAGGGCCCGGCCAGCTTGATGAGGTGCTTGAAGATGCCCTGGCTGTTGTGCCCGAAGCCCGTGGCCACCACGCCGGGGTGCAGCGCGTTCGCCGTCACCTGCGTGCCGGCCAGCCGCTTCGTCAGCCCGCGAGAGAAGAGGATGTTGCTGAGCTTGGCGTTGCCGTAGACGCGGATGCCGTCGTAGCGGCGCCGCTCCGTCTGCGGGTCGTCCAGGAAGTCCGGGTACGCCAGCCGGTGGCCTTCCGAGGACACGTTGATGATGCGCGCCGGCCCGCTCGCCACCAGCAGGTCGCGCAGCAGGTGGGTGAGGAGGAAGTGGGACAGGTGGTTGGTGGCGAACGTGGCCTCGTAGCCGTCCACCGTCACCTGGCGCCGGTCGATGATGAGGCCCGCGTTGTTGATGAGCACGTCCAGCCGCGAGTGCCGGGCGCGGAACGCCTTCGCCAGGTCGCGCACGGACTGGAGCGAGGACAGGTCCGCGAGCAGCGACTCCACCGGGGCTCCGGGGGCGGCCTCGCGCACCGCGGCGACCGTGGCCGCCGTGCGGGCCTCATCCCTGCCGGACAGCACCAGCGTGGCCCCCCGCCGCGCCAGCGCCTTGGCCGTCTCCTGACCAATGCCACCGGTGGCCCCGGTGATGAGGCACACCTTGCCGTCGAGACGGTCTTCGGGAAGCCCTGCCGCCATGGGACGCGTCCTCCTGGAATCCGGGGACGCGTTCTATACGCTCCCCGCCCTCCCCGCGCAGGAGAACCCGCAGGGAGGTGGGGGCGGACGTCAGGTGGTGGCCTGGCTGATGTCCTCGGCCTGACGGCCCCGGCGGCTGCCGCCCTTGGGGGGCATGGAGACCCCCGCGCGCGCGTCGCCGTTGAGGTGGCTCTCCAGGAACCAGAGGTCCTCCTCGGTCTCGCCCAGGGTCTGGGTGAGGATGTCCGCGGTGACGGGGTCGTTCGCCTCGTCGGACTTGTTGATGCCGTCGCGCAGGCTGGCGGCGTAGCGGCCCACGCGCTCGACGAGCGCGCGGATGTGGGCCTCGCCGTCCACGGCCTGCAGGTCGTACTCGGGCAGCTGGCTGTTGTTGGTGGCCAGGCGGATGGTGCCCTGGGCGTAGCCGCCCAGCGCGCCCGCACGCTCGGCGTACGAGTCCGCGTGCTTGCGCGCGTGCTTGGCCACTTCGTCGAAGAGCAGGTGGCGGCTGTAGAAGTGCGTGCCCCGGATGTTCCAGTGGGCCTGCTTCACCTGCCAGTGCAGGTCGATGGCGTTGGCGAGCAGCGTGTTGAGCATGTCGATGAGCTCTTCACGCGCGTCCTGGGGAAGGTTCACGTGGCTGGTCGTGTACATGGTCCTGCTCCCTCGTAGGTGGTGTGCGCGCGGCAGGCCGTCGGCATGACGTCTCGGCGCTTCCCACAGGGTGGGGATGGGCCGGGCCCTTGGCCACGGCGCGGCGTGTGTCGCCTGGCTGCCCGGCTGGCCCGGAGGGCGGGCGGCCGGGCGTCCTTCGATGATCAGCTCGCGTCGGGGGCGGTCAACCGGGCGGCGACCTCCGTGGCGGCGCGCTCGCCGGACTCCACCGCGCCGTCCAGGTAGCCGCAGCCCTCGATGGCCGTCTCCGTGCCTGCCCAGTGCACGCGGCCGAATGGCGCCCGCAGCGCGTCGCCCATGGCGGTGAGGGTGCCGGGGCGGGGCAGGCCCACGTAGCAGCCGGTGCTGAACGCCTCCTGCTTCCAGTCCAGCGCGGCGATGGCCACGGGCGACAGTGCCTGGGGGCCGAAGAAGCGCGCGAAGTCCGCGAGCGCCGCGCGGTGGAGGTCCTCCGCGGGGCGGCCGGTCCACGCGCGGGCGGTGTCGCCCAGGAAGAAGCCCACGAGCGCGGGGTGGTGGCCGTGGGGGCCGCAGTCGTCGAAGCACAGGCGCACCGGGCCCGCGTCGCTGACGGCCTCGCCGGACAGGCCCGCTTCGCGCCAGAAGGGCGTGGCGTAGGTGGCCACGACCTTGATGACGCTGCCCATGGGCATGTCCGCGTGCGCGCGGCGGCGGCCCGGCGGCAGGTCCGCGCCAAAGTCGATGCGCTCCGCGAGCGCGGGCGGCGTGGCCACCACCGCGTAGCGCGCGCGGAAGGTCCGGCCGTCCTCCGTGGTGGCGGTGACGCCGCGCGCGTCCTGGAGCAGGGCCTTCACGGGCGCGGAGAGGACGACGCGGCCCTCGGGCAGTCCCTCCGCCAGCCTGCGTGAGAGGGATTGCGCGCCGTCCACGAAGCGCTCCGCCTGGGCGCCGCCCTCGATTTCGGTGAGCGGCATGAGGCCGCCGTTGGAGTGCACGTAGGAGAGGAAGTGCAGGAAGGACAGCTCGGAGGGCTCCGCCGCGAACACCGCGCGGGTGGCGATGTCCAGCGCGGCGCGGGCGCCCCAGGTGGGCACGTGGCGCTGCTTCCAGTCCTCCACGGTGAGGGCGTCCCACTCGGCGGCCCTGGGCGCGGCGGCGGGCCTCTCCCGGGGGACGCGCTTCGCCAGGCCATCCAGCTTCCAGACGACGCGCTGCAAATCCAGCAGCGACAGGAGGGGCAGGGACGGGACCTTGCCCTGGTACGTGCGGCGCTCGCCGCGCACCTCCAGCACCTTGGTGCCCTGGTGGTGCTGGGGGAAGCGTTGGAGGCCCAGGCCGTCCGCGAGCTTGAGCACGTGGCGCTGCCTGGGGCCCACCCACTGACCGCCCAGGTCCACGAGCCCGCCACCCAATTCGCGGGTGAGGGTGCGGCCACCCACGCGGTCGCGCGCCTCCAGCACGGCGACGGTGGCGCCGGTGCGAGCGATGTCCCGGGCCGCGGTGAGTCCCGCGACGCCCGCGCCGATGACGACCACGTCCGCGCTTTCACCCATGGTGTGGCGGACTCTACGCCGGAGGCGGCGGGTGGCTAGGATGCGCGCGGGACGTCAGACGGGAAGGGTGGAGGACCGGATGTTCGCGTTGGAGCTGGTGGAGAAGGTGCGGCAGGTGTCGCCGGGCGCGGCGAACGCGCTGACGACGTTGGCGGTGAAGAACATCGTCCCCCTGGCGAAGGCCATGGGCTACCGCGTGGACGAGGTGACGGACGCGCGCGTGAAGGCGACGGTGCCGCTGGACCGCAAGACGAAGAACCACGTGGGCAGCGTGTACCTGGGCGCCCAGGTGACGGTGATGGAGTTGACGATGGGCGTGATGCTCTTCCGCCGCTTCCCGCCTGGCCAATACAAGATGCTGGTCAACCGCATGGAGGTCGCCTTCCACGCGAAGGCGAAGACGGCGGTGAGCGCGGTGTGCGAGCCGGGGGAGGAACTGCTCCAGAAGCTCGCGTCGGAGCTGCGCGCGACGGGCGACAAGGCGGAGGCGTGGATCCCGGTGCGCCTGCTGGGCACTGACGGCCAGTGCGTCGCCGAGTCGCGCTTCCTGGCCGTCTTCAAGCGCGGGTAGCTACCGCGGCGCTTCCTCTTCCATCAGGAAGTCGCCAATGGTCTTCCACATCGCCTCGAACTGGGGGCGGCGGAAGCCGGAGCCGGAGATGAGCCAGTCCACGTGCGGGGGCTGGTGCGCCGGCTGGTCGAAGTGGCCAATGGCATCCAGGTGGTCCGCGCGCACCGCCGCCAGCACGCGGCCGTACACCTGCGAGCGCGTGGGCACGATGCCGTCACACGCGGTGGGGCCGGGCATGGCGCCGTAGGCCTGCACCAGCGCCGCCGTCTGCGCGGGCGTGTGCAGGGGCAGCTGCGTGAGCGGCATCCGCTGCGTCTGGCCGTACACGAACGCGTAGATGGTGTGCGTGAGCTGCGCGTACGGATCCAGGCCCGCGGCCAGCCGCGTGCGCAGGGACGGCGGCCGGGCCTGCGTCACCACGGAGCCGTAGCGCACGCCGGGCCGGTCATGCGTGCCGCCGTTGAACAGGTCGATTCCCTCCGGCGTGAGCTGGGGGATGAGCGACGTGTCACGGCCCACGTCCCACAGGAACTTCGTCACCGCGTCCCGCCGCTCGCTGGAGAAGTCCCCCAGCAACTGGTCGAAGAGCTGATCCAGCAGCGTGGCCTTCCACCCCAGCTGATCATCCGCCCGCGACATCAGGTGCCCGAAGCGGAACACCACGCTCAGGGGCAGCCGGCCGAATCGCAGCACGTACATGGTGAACAGCGACAGCAGCTTCAGCAGCTGCTGGCCGAAGAGGCCCAGGAAGAACGTGGCCAGCGGCGTGCCCGCGTGGGGCGCGGACAGCGTCACCACGGAGCGCACGCGGCGTGCGAAGGGCTCCAGCTCCAGCGCGTCCGACACCTGCGCGCCGGGGGAGACGAACAGGCGGGCGTCCAGACCTCCGGTGGAGTGGCCCACCAGGTGGATGGGGCCGTCGTCCCCGGAGGCCGTCTCGCTCACGGCCTTGAGCAGATCCGCGGTGCGCTGGCGGATGGAGGCCGTGGGATGGGAGACGATCGTCACCACCTCCGCGTCGACTCCCCGGCGGGCGAGGTCCTGCTTCAGGAACTCGTACGCGTGGCCGAAGTAGAGGAGCTCGCCCAGGTTGGTGAAGCCGAAGAATCCGGGGACGAGGTAGACGTGATGCTTCACGGACATGGGTCGCCCAGCATACCCCACGCTCCCGGGATGGGCTTGGAATACCCGGCGTCCCACGCGGTTGACGCCCGCCCGGTTGCATTGACAAAACGGCCGCCCGTTTCCCCTACCCACGAAGGAAGACTCTCCGTGTACCGCACACTGCTTGCGCTTGGCCTGCTGTCGTCCCTCCCCGCCGCGGCGGAAGAGGGCATGTGGACCTACGACGCCTTTCCCGCCGCCCAGGTGAAGAAGGCCTACGGCTTCGAGCCGACCCAGGCGTGGCTGGACAAGGTGCGCCTGGGCTCCGTGCGGCTCGCGGGCGGCTGCTCCGCCAGCTTCGTGTCGCCGGACGGCCTGGTGATGACGAACCACCACTGCGTGCGCAGCTGCATTGAAGAGCTGACGACCGCGAAGGACGACCTCTTGGCGAAGGGCTTCCAGGCGAAGTCAGCGAAGGAGGAGCGGCGCTGTCCCAAGGTGGAAGCCAACCAGCTGGTGGAGATGACGGACGTCACCGAGCGGATGAACGCGGCGACGAAGGGGCTGTCCGGCGCGGCCTTCAACACCGCGCTCAAGAAGGAGATGGCCGCGGTGGAGGGCGCGTGCACCACCGGCGCGGACGTGCGGTGCGACGTGGTGACGCTCTACAACGGCGGCAAGTACCAGCTCTACAAGTACCGCCGCTTCCAGGACGTGCGGCTCGTCTTCGCGCCGGAGTTCTCCATGGCGGCGTTCGGCGGGGACGCGGATAACTTCAACTTCCCGCGCTACGGCTACGACGTGTCCTTCGTGCGCGTGTGGAAGGACGACGCGCCGGCGAAGAGCCCGGACTACCTGCCGTGGGCGAAGGAGGGCGCGAAGGAGGGGGACCTGGTCTTCGTCTCCGGCCACCCGGGCGGCACGGAGCGCAAGAGCACGGTGGCGGAGCTGGAGTTCCAGCGCGACGTGGCGCTGCCCCAGACGCTGCTCCAGCTGTCGGAGATGCGCGGCGCGCTGCGCGAGTTCACCAGCGCGTCGCCGGAGCGCTTCCGCGTGGCGCGCTCCAGCCTGCGCGGCGTGGAGAACGGCCTGAAGGCGCTGAAGGGCCGGCAGGAGACGCTGGCGGACCCCGCGGTGCTCGCGCGCAAGCGGCAGGAGGAGGCGGAGCTGAAGAAGCGCATCGACGCGAACCCCCAGGCGAAGGCCCTGACGCAGGGCATGTGGGACGAGACGGCGCAGGCGCTGGACGTGTGGCGCCGGATGATGAGCGGCTACCGGATGAAGGGCGCGGGGGATGCGTTCCGCTCCGACCTGTTCTCCTACGCCCAGGCGCTGGTGCGCGCGGCGGATGAGCTGCCCAAGGCCAACGCGGAGCGCCTGCGCGAGTACACCGAGGGCCAGCTGCCGGCGCTCAAGCAGCGGCTGCTGCGGGAGGCGCCTATCCCGGCGGAGCTGGAGACGCTGACGCTGACGTTCGGCTTCAACAAGCTGCGCGAGACGCTGGGCGCGGATGATCCGTTCGTGCGCCTGGTGCTGGAGAAGGAGGCCCCTGCGGACCTGGCGAAGGCGCTGGTGAAGGGCTCCAAGCTGGGCGACGTGAAGGTGCGCCAGGCGCTGCTGGAGGGCGGCAAGGCGGCGGTGGACGCGTCGAAGGATCCGATGATCGTCCTGGCGCGCAAGGTGGACGCGGAGACGCGCGCGTCGCGCAAGCGCTACGAGGACACGGTGGAGGCGGTGCTCAAGCGCAACGGCGAGCGGCTGGCGAAGGCGTACCTGCTGGTGAACGGCACGGCGGGCGCTCCGGACGCGACGTTCACGCTGCGGCTCAACTACGGGCAGGTGAAGGGCTGGGAGGACAACGGCAAGGCCGTGCCGGCGCTGACCACGTTCGGTGGGGCCTACGGGCGCGACACGGGCAAGGAGCCCTTCAAGCTGCCGGCGCCGTGGGTGAAGGCGAAGGGGAAGGTGCCGGACGCGACGCCGCTGGACATGGCGACGACCAACGACATCATCGGCGGCAACTCCGGCTCGCCGGTGGTGAACCGGGACGGGCAGGTGGTGGGGCTCATCTTCGACGGCAACCTGCCGTCGCTGGGAGGCCGCTACCTCTACGTGCCGGAGACGAACCGCGCGGTGGCGGTGCACGGCGACGGCATCATGGCCGCGCTGGAGCACGTGTACGGCGCTGCGCGCGTGGTCAACGAGCTGAAGGGCGCGCAGGCTGCGTCCGCGGCTCCGGCTCGCTGAAGCAGGGCTGCCCGAGGGGGCGGGAGGACATCAGTCCCTCCGCCTCCAGCGTTGCGCGCACGGAAGGGATGTGTCCCCGGTGCGCCTTGAAGTGCTGGAGGAACAGCCGCACCCAGTGCGCTGGCGGTTCCTGCTGTCCCCAGGTGCGGACGGCGTTGCCCCAGGGATGCCGCGTCAGGGTGTCCAGGAAGGGCAGGACGTCATGCAGGCCCAGGAGCGGCCGGTGCGGCGGAATGCCTCCGCGGGGTCGCGACGTCGCGGTGCGCGGCGCGGATGCCCAGGTGTGGCGTTCTCGTAGGAAGCGATTGAAGGTGCGCTGACCGTCGGGCTCCTGGATGAGCGCGCGCAGCAGTCGCGCCTGCTCACCTCGATCCAGCAGTGCCCCCTTGCGCCGCGCCTGCTTGCGCAGCCAGTAGCGGTTGCGCCACGCCTTCTCGACGGGGTCCTCGAACGCGGTCGTGTGCTTCACGTGGCCCAGCGCGTGCTCGCCGATGACGCCCCTGGGCAGCAGGCTGCGCACGTGGCTCAGGCGGTCCTCCCGGCGAAGCTCGCGCGTGCGAGCGGTGGCCCAGCGGATGAACGGCATCAGCTTGTCGCCGTCGCGCCGCCACCGCACCTCCATGCTGATCTCCTTGCGCTCCCACGGCGCCAAGGAGGGCAGGTCATCCTCCACGTCCCCGGCCTTCATCCACCCTTCCAGCTCCTGGCGGGCCTCCTGGCGGGCCGCGCGGTGGATGCGCGCCTTCGCGAAGCGCGCGGCCTCCCGGTGCTTCGACGGCAGCAGCGAGCGCGCCATCTGCCGGACCTTTTCGTCTGAGTGGATCATCGCCCGTAGGACCTCCGTGAGCGGCGCGGACGTGGCGCGCGCCCATCACCTGACTCGCACCGGACGCACTCCCACCGCGACGCGTCGGGTGCAGGACAACCGCGGTCCAGAACCTCACGGGTGCTTGGTGCGTCGCGTCAGGAAGTCGCTACCGTAGGGATGCGGACCTGGATCCGCCTCTGTCTTCGCACGGTTGCGTTCCCCGGAACGTCGCCGTCCGGGCGCCTTCCCGGGGTGGTTGGGAGCCGGCGCCCGACGTGCGGTAGCATCTCGGTCGTCTCACGCCGGGGGGAGGGAGGATGCACGATGGTGGTGGAGGCCCCGGAGCCCCGGACGATGTCGGCCATCATGTTCACGGACATGGAGGCCCCCGCAGGTCAACGCTGGCGAGATGAGTCGCTACAACAAGCGCTGCATGAGGAGCACGGCCAACTGGTGCGAGGACTGCTCGCCCGCCACGGTGGCCGCGAGGTGAAGCGGATGGAGGAGGGCGGCTTCCTCCTGGAGTTCGAGTCGGGCCTGCCCGCGGTGGCCTTCGCGCTGGAGTGGCGCGCCGCCGTGGATGCCCGCAACCGCGCCGTCCCCACCGAGCGGCGGATGTCCGTCCGCGCGGGCGCGCACCTGGGCATGGTGGTGCACCGCGACGGCGACATCTTCGGGGAAGGCGTCAACCTGGCGGCCCGCATCGAGTCCCTGGCGCGCCCAGGCACGGTCTACGTCAGCGAGACGGTGGCCGCGCAGCTGGAGGGGCGGCTGAGGGCGCCTCCCGTGAAGCTGGGCCGCAACGAGTTGAAGAACATCCGGCTGCCGGTGGCGGTGTTCCGCATCGACTCACAGGCGGAGGGCCGCGACGGACGGGCGCTCCTGTCACGCGTGCGTTCACTGCTGGGCCGTAAGCGCGCGCGCGCGGACGGTTGAGGCTGACGGCCGGACGCGCGGCGGTATGGTGCCGCGCCATGTCCGAGCTCACCCTGGTCGTTGGTTCCAAGAACTACTCCTCGTGGTCGCTGCGCCCCTACCTGGCCCTGGCCCACACCGGCCAGCCGTTCCGGGAGGTGCTGGTGCCGCTGGACACGCCGGAGACGGCGGCGCTCATCGCGATGCATTCGCCCAGCGGCCGGGTGCCGGTGCTCAAGCACGGCGACACGGTGGTGTGGGATTCGCTGTCCATCTGCGAGTACCTGGCGGAGGCCTTTCCGGAAGCGAAGCTGTGGCCGGAGGACCGCGCGATGCGCGCGATGGCGCGCTCGGTGACGTCGGAGATGCACTCGGGCTTCACGGCGCTGCGCACGAACCTCCCCATGGACCTGCTGGCGCGCAAGACGGTGCCGGGCGTGGACGCGCCGGGCGTGCACGCGGACATCGCGCGCATCCAGGCGCTGTGGGTGGGCTGCCGTGAGCGCCACGGCAAGGGAGGGCCCTTCCTCTTCGGCGCCTTCTCCATCGCGGACGCGTTCTTCGCGCCCGTCGTCACCCGCTTCGTCACCTACGGCGTCCCGTTCCGTCCGGAGAACGCCGCGTACCGCGACGCGGTGCTGGGCCTGCCCGCGATGCTCAAGTGGACGGAGGCCGCCCAGGGCGAGCCGCCGCTCGCGCGCTACCGGTAGGAGCGCTACGGAGCGCGGAGCTCCTGGAGGCGCTTGTGCATCGTCCGCCGGAGGAAGTCCGTGCGGCGCGCGTCGAAGCCAATCTCCTCCAGGCGCTCCAGCCAGGGCTCCGCGCTGACGCACAGCTTGTCGAGCAGGGTGCTGACGGCCTTCGCGTTCACGCCGTAGCGCTCGCCAAAAGCGATGAAGTGCGCGCGCCGGAAGTTGTCGTCGCGCCCTTCGAACTTCAGGGCCATGCGGTGATCGCCGTAGGGCAGGGTGGTCAGCAGGTCATAGGCGGGTGACAAACGGAAACCGCCTCCGGGCCCCTCCGCCAGGATGCTCACGTTCTTGGCGTGCAGGTCCCCGTTCCCGATGAGGTAGCTGAACGCGAGCAGGTGGAGGAAGCGCGCAAGCTCGGGAACGGGCGCGGCGCAGTTCTCGCGAAGGCCCTCGGCGATGGCCGCGCAGGTGAGCCGGTACTTGTCGCTGGTATAGCGATCCAGGAACTGACAGGCATCCTCCTGGTGGATGCGGCGCAGGCGCTTCTCCGCCTTTTCCCAACTGCGATCAAAGCGCTCGACGAGCAGCCCGTCGTTCCCATCGCGGTCATGGATGAGCCGCGTGGCGGCGACGCGCAAGCCGCACTGCTTCGCCATGCCCATGAAGAAGTGCTCGTTGCGCACGAGCTCGGGCTTGTCCCTCGGGTTGAGCTTCAGGATGTAGTCGCGCTGCCCCGGCGTAGACACCGGGAAGGAGATGGTGGAGGCGGAGAGCTTCTCCTGGACGCCTGGAATCGTCGGCTCGGTGTTCTCCGTCCCCAGTCGCGGGAGGCTCTGGGCGAAGAGGTCCGTGAAGAGAACGGACCCTGGCTTCCATTTCGCTCCGCGAGGGACGGGGCGCGGGAAGCTCTGTCCCTGGGGAACGACGGAGAGGTCCCCCACGGTATCGGCCCCCGCCGCCACCAGCAGGCTGAGCAGGTCGTCTTCCGACGTCTTGACGTTCTGGAGGAGGACCCGCAGGCGCAGTCCTTCAGGAAGAAGCCCCGCGAAGTAGGGGTGGAGGTTGGTTCCCAGGGTCTCGGTGCGGCGTCTCGAATAGGGCAGGTGGACCGCGATGCCGCCAGGCCTTGCCGCGTGTTGCTCGAAGAAGTCCGCCGCGTACTCGAAGATGGAGCCGTGAGTGGTTCGGGTGATGGCGCCGACATGGGTGGACTCGCGCCACACCTCCGCGACTTCGATTTCGGTCGGGCGGATCATGACGCCGGCTCGCTCACCCGCAGGCGTTGCTGGCCCGGCTCGAGCGTCAGCTGGAGTCCCAGGACGTGGAGGACGTCCAGGAGCTTGTCCAGGCGCAGCGTGGCCTTCTTCCCGCTCTCCACGTCGTAGATGAAGACAGGTCCGCATCCCGCCAGGACGCTGACCTCTTGCTGGGTCAATCCAAGCTTCGTGCGTTGCGCCCTGACGGCTTCCGCGAGGGGACGGAGCCAGGAGGTTTCCGGTCGAGCCATGTGCCGTGGACTCCCAAAATCCATCCGCTTGGATGGATTTCGGCCCGGAATGTATCGGCATGAGAGGCCGTCACGTCAATATCCATTCGAGCGGATGGATCCGGAATCCATCCGCGTCGGGGCTCACAGCCCCAGCGACTTGAGCTGCGCGTCGAACGCGGGGGCGTCCGTGAAGACGAACCCGCGCAGGCCCAGCGCGCGGGCCGCGTCCACGAACTCCGGCAGGTCGTCGAAGAAGGCGGCCTCCTCCGGCGCGCAGCCCGCCTTCTGGAGCGCGAGCTGGTAGATGGCCGGCTCCGGCTTCACGTGCCCCACCTCGCAGCTCATCACCAGCGCGTCGAAGCGCTGGAGCACGGGCAAGCGCGGCTTCAGCCAGGCCACGTGCAGCGCGTTGGTGTTGGACACCAGCACCCGCTTCACGCGGCCCGCCAGCCCCTCCACGCGCGGCAGCACCGCGTCGTGCACCTGGAAGTGGCTGCTCCAGAGGGGCGCGAACTCCTCCATGGGCAGCTCCACGCCCAGCGCGCCGCAGACGTCCTGGCGGATGCCCTCCGCGTCCAGCAGGCCCCGGTTCGCCGCCGTCCAGCCCGCGCCGGTGAGCCTTCTGGCGGCCTCTCGCGGCTCCAACCCCGCCCGCGCCGCGAGCCTCGCGAAGAGCAGCGCGTTGTCGTGGAACACCAGCACGTTGCCCAGGTCCAGCAGCACGGCCTTCACGGCGGGGACGGCGGACACGGTGGCTCCTGGTTCAGATGCGGTAGGCGCGCGCGACGCCTTCCATCTGGCTGGCGACTTCCTGCAGCCGCTTCGCCGCGCCGGTGGTGGACTTCAGGCTGGTCTGCGTCTCCGTCATCATGGAGGACAGGTCCGTGACCGCGCTGAAGATCTGCGCGATGCCCGCGTTCTGCTGGTTCACCGCCCCGGCGATCTGCCGCGCCGCCGCGGCGTTGTCCTGCACGATGGTGGCCAGCTCCTTCAGGTGCTCGCCGCTGGTGCGCACCTGCTCCAGCCCTTCCGCGACGCTGGAGTGGCTCTGCTCCGTCATCTTCGCCGTGGAGATGATGGCGTGGCCCAGGTCCCCCAGGATGTCGCGCACCTTCTCCGTGGCCTGGATGGACTGGTCCGCCAGGTTGCGGATTTCGCGCGCCACCACGCTGAAGCCCTTGCCGTGCTCGCCCGAGCGCACGGCTTCAATGGCCGCGTTGAGCGCCAGCATGTTGGACTGGTCCGCCAGGTCCTTCACCGTCTGGGTGATGCCGCCAATCTGCTGCGTGCGCTCGTTGAGCTGCACGATGCGCATGGCCATCTCCCCGGACTGCTCGTGCAGCCCCTGGAAGCCGCCCAGGCTGTCGCGGATGGCGACCTCGCCCGCGCGGCCCACCTCCTCCGCGCGCGACGCCACGCCCAGCACCGTCTCCGCCTTCTCCGCGGCCAGCAGCGACGTCTGCTTGATCTCCTGCGCCGTCACCTGCGTCTCCTGGAGCGCGGCGGCCTGGCGGGCCACGTTGCGCTCCTGGACCTCGGAGGCGAGGTTCAGCTCCGCCACGGTCTCGCTGAGGACGTGCGTGCCCTCCTGGAGGCTGGTGGCCGTCTCGCGCAGGTTCTTCATCATCTGCGCGAAGGCCTGCGTGAGCTCGCCCACCTCGTCCCGCCCCGCCTTCACCTCCATCTCCTGCGTGAGGTCGCCCTCCTTCACCACGCGGCGGACCACCTCGCCGAGCGCGCGCAGCGGCCGGGTGATGCCGCGCGCCAGCACCCACGAGCCCAGGCCCACCGCCGCCACGAAGAGGGCGGCCAGCCCCAGCACCAGCCGGCGCATCCCGTTGAGGGGCGCGTAGGCCTCCGCGGGGTCCACCTGGGAGACGAACCTCCACCCGTCCCCCACGTCGCGCACCTCCGCGCCGTTCACCGCCGTCACGGACACGCGGCCCGCGTCGTCGTGCGCGCCCCGGCGCGTGTCGAACAGCGTCCGGCCGTCCGCGCCCTGGATCTCCAGCGAGAAGCTGGCGTGGCCGCGGAGCTGGGCGCGGGCGAGCGCGGGCTTCACCAGCTCTCCCACCTGGCCCCAGTCGAACGCGGCGAGCAGCACGCCCAGCCGCTGGCCGCGCTCGTCCATCACCGGCACCGCCAGCGGCAGCACGTGCACGCTGTAGATGGGGTCCTCCGCCTCCACGCCCTCGGCGGTGGTGGCGCCGGCCTGCGCCTTCTGGAACCACGGCGCCTTGCGCACCGCCTCCGCGCTCCCGGCGTAGGCCTCGCGCAGGGCGGGCGTGCTGGCGGAGACCGCCACGCCGTCGTCGCTGAAGAGCACGATGCCGTTGAGGGTGAGATAGCGCCGCTGGAGCAGCGACAGCATCGCGTCGCTCGCGGTGGGGTCCTTCGTGCGCAGCGCCTGGCGCAGGATGGGGTCCTCCGCCCAGCTGTGGGCGCTCGACTCGCGCTCCGCCAGGGTGGACTCCAGCAGGTCCTTGAACCCCTCGGCCTCCATGCGCAGGGAGGTGTTGATCTGCGCCTCCGTCTGCTGGCGCATCAGCTTGTCCTGCATGCCGGTCAGCGCGAGCAGCGGCACGCACGACACCAGGGTCATGTACAGCAGCAGCCGCCCACGCAGCGTCAGGGACGGCAGTATGAAAGAAGGCATGGCACGCCGGCGCAAAGGAGAGGACCCGGATTCCTATACCAGAACCCGGGCCCCGAACCCCCTGTCCGGCTGGCCGCCTACAACACCGGCACCCGGTCAGGCAGCTCCCTCGCGGGCAGGCTGGAGTAATCCGCGTCCAGGTCCAGCCGTACCCGCTGCCTCACGCGCGTGCTGAGCAGCCCCCGGAGCATGCCCAGGAAGGCCGGAGGCGCCGCGATGACCAGCTGGTCGAACGCGTGCGAGTCCACGCCCCTGTCCAGGCGCCCGGACAGCTCCCGGGCGAAGCGCTCGTGCTCCAGCTCCCTGCGGCCGTTCGGGTCGTTCTCCGGCACCGGGCCGTGCAGCGTGCCCGCGTTGGGGTTGTCCGCCTGGTTGAACAGCTCGACGGGCTTGGTGCGGCTCTCGTCATGCTGGAACTGCTCGATGAGGTCCCACTTCTCCGCCTTCGCATCCGTGGCGAAGAGCCGGGCGCGACTCGCGTTGGCCACCAGGATCCAGAGCCTCTTGTCCGCCATCTTCACGCCTCCTTGTCTCTTGAGGGATGCGGACCCCCCCGCCC